>NZ_JBXAST010000021.1:0-50209 GCF_058809645.1 Azospira sp. MPR-E4
CCCCGAACCATGGCCCCGGCACCTGCCGCCGCCCCGGCACCGGCTCCCGCCGCCCGCCGCAATAACGGCCCCCAGAGCAGCTACGAGAAGACCCGGCTGATTCCCGGCTTCACCTTCGACAACCTGGTGGTGGGCAAGGCCAACGACCTGGCCCGGGCTGCCGCCATGCAGGTGGCCCAGAATCCGGGTGTCTCCTACAACCCCCTGTTCATTTACGGCGGCGTCGGTCTGGGCAAAACACACGTCATCCACGCCATCGGCAACGCCATCCTGCAGGCCGATCCGGACAAGGTGGTGCGCTACGTGCACGCCGAGGACTACTACTCGGACGTGGTGCGGGCCTACCAGCAGAAATCCTTCGACGTCTTCAAGCGCTATTACAAGTCCCTGGACGTGCTGCTGGTGGATGACGTGCAGTTCTTCAACGGCAAGAACCGCACCCAGGAAGAGTTCTTCTTCGTCTTCAACGCCCTCACCGAAGCCAAGAAGCAGATCATCATCACCTGCGACACCTACCCGAAAGACATCAACGGCCTCGACGACCGCCTGGTGACACGCTTCGACTGGGGCCTGACGGTGCAGATCGAGCCGCCCGAGACGGAAATGCGGGTGGCCATCCTGAAGAAGAAGGCCGAAGCCGAGGGCGTGGCCCTGGACGACGAGGTGGCCTTCTTCATCGCCAAGCACCTGCGTTCCAATGTACGGGAGCTGGAAGGCGCCCTGAAGAAGGTGCTGGCCTATTCCCTCTTCCACGGCCGCGAGATCGCCCTGGACCTGGCCAAGGACGCGCTGAAGGACGTCATCGGCGCCTTCAACCGGCAGATCACGGTGGAGAACATCCAGAAGACCGTGGCCGAGTACTACAAGATCAAGGTGGCCGACCTCTATTCCAAGAAGCGCACCCGGGCCATCGCCCGGCCGCGCCAGGTGGCCATGTGGCTGGCCAAGGACCTGACGCCCCACAGCTACCCCATGATCGGGGATGCCTTCGGCGGCCGGGACCACACCACGGTATTGCATGCGGTCCGCACCATCGACACCCTGCGGGCCAAGGACAACGAACTGAACCACGACCTGCATGTGCTGCTGCAGGTCCTGAAAGGCTGAAAAGCCTGCACTTATGTCGTGCCCCGGGTTTTTTCCCGGGATGAAATGTGGATAATCGAGGTTTCGCCGTGGGCAGCCCCGATTTTCCCAGGCTTCACCCGGTGACCCGCCCTTTTGCGCGGGCAGCCGGAGGCAACAGGTTTTCGCAACACAGGCTTCTGCAATAATCGGATCAACGCGAGTTATCCACAGAGTTGGCGCCGCTACTATCTTTTAAGGATTGATCTCTATGCTTCTAATCAAGACCCAACGCGACACGCTGCTTTCGCCGCTGCAATCGGTCTCCGGCATTGTGGAGAAGCGGCACACCCTGCCCATCCTGTCGAACGTACTGCTGGAAAAGAAGGGCGACGCCCTGACCTTCCTGGCCACCGACATCGAAATCCAGATCACCACCAGCGCCGCCGCCGAAGGCGGTGAAGGCGACGGTGCCGTCACCGTCGGCGCCCGCAAGCTGCAGGACATCCTGCGCTCCCTGCCCGAAGGCACGGAAGTCAGCCTGGTGCTGGAAGAAAAGCGCCTGCTGGTGCGCGGCGGCAAGAGCCGCTTCACCCTGCAGACCCTGCCCGCCGACGACTTCCCCCGCATGGCCATCGGCAACGACGACGCCAAGCGCTTCTCCGTCACCCAGAAGCAGTTCCGCCAGCTCCTGGCCCAGACCCAGTACGCCATGGCCGCCCAGGACGTGCGCTACTACCTGAACGGCCTGCTGCTGCTGACCGAAGGCAAGGAACTGCGCGCCGTGGCCACCGACGGCCACCGCCTGGCCTTCGCCAGCATGGAGATCGAAGCCGAGCTGCCCCGCCAGGAACTGATCCTGCCGCGCAAGACCGTGCTCGAGCTGAACCGCCTGCTGGCCGATTCCGACGACGCCCTGGAAATCACCCTCTCCGCCAACCAGGTGCGTTTCGCCTTCGGCAACGTGGTGCTGGTGTCCAAGCTGATCGACGGCAAGTTCCCCGACTACGAGCGGGTCATCCCCGCCACCCTGAAGAACAGCCTGGAGCTGGGCCGCACTGCCCTGCTGCAGTCCATGGTTCGCGCCGCCATCCTGACCAACGAGAAGTTCCGCGGCGTGCGCCTGGTGCTCCAGGGCAACAGCCTCAAGGTCATGGCCGCCAACGCCGAGCAGGAAGAAGCCCAGGAAGAGCTGGAAGTGGAATACGCCGGCGACTCCCTGGATGTGGGCTTCAACGTCGGCTACGTGCTCGACGTGCTGAACAACGTCAGCAGCGACACCGTCACCCTCAATTTCAACGACGCCAATTCCAGCGCCCTCATCACCGTGCCGGGCAACGACCGCTTCAAGTACGTCGTCATGCCCATGCGCATCTGATCGCCGCCGAACGCCGTGATCTAAGGTCCGCCGCCCGGCGGACCTTTTGCAGTTTTAAGTGGAACAGGAACAATGAGCGAAGAAAACCCGCAAATGAACACCCCGCAGGAAGCGGCCCCCGCCTACGGCGAATCCAGCATCCAGATCCTTGAAGGCCTGGAGGCCGTGCGCAAGCGCCCGGGGATGTACATTGGCGATACTTCCGACGGCACCGGCCTGCACCACCTGGTCTTCGAAGTGGTGGACAACTCCATCGACGAAGCCCTGGCCGGCCATTGCGACGACATCACCGTCACCATCCACGCCGACAACTCCATCTCCGTCACCGACAACGGCCGCGGCATTCCCACCGGCGTGAAGATGGACGACAAGCACGAGCCCAAGCGCTCCGCTGCCGAAATCGCCCTCACCGAGCTGCACGCCGGCGGCAAGTTCAACCAGAATTCCTACAAGGTTTCCGGCGGTCTGCACGGCGTCGGCGTCTCCTGCGTGAACGCCCTCTCCAAGTGGCTGCGCCTGACCATCCGCCGCGACGGCAAGCGCCACTTCATCGAGTTCAACCGGGGCGTCCCGGTGGAACGCGTTATCGAAGTGCGCGACGGCTTCGAAGTCTCCCCCCTCAAGGTGCTGGGCGATACCGACAAGCGCGGCACCGAAGTGCACTTCCTGGCCGACGACGAAATCTTCGGCACCGTGGAATTCCACTACGAAATCCTGGCCAAGCGCCTGCGCGAACTGTCCTTCCTCAACAACGGCGTCAGCATCCGCCTGGTGGACCAGCGCAACGGCAAGGAAGAGCTGTTCGCCTTTGCCGGCGGCGTGCAAAGCTTCGTCGAATACATCAACCGCACCAAGTCCGTCCTGCATCCCAGCATCTTCTACTCCGCCGGCGAAGCCAAGGTCGGCGACACCGGCGTCACCATCGGCGTCGAAGTGGCCATGCAGTGGAACGACTCCTACCAGGAGCAGGTGCTGTGCTTCACCAACAACATTCCCCAGTCTGACGGCGGCACCCACCTCACCGGCCTGCGGGCGGCCATGACCCGCATCATCAACAAGTACATCGAAGAGAACGAGATCGCCAAGAAGGCCAAGGTGGAAATCACCGGCGACGACATGCGCGAAGGTCTGGCCTGCGTTCTCTCGGTGAAGATGCCCGATCCCAAGTTCGCCTCCCAGACCAAGATGAAGCTGGTCTCTTCCGAAGCCCGTCCGGCAGTGGAAGAAGTGGTGGCGGCCAAGCTCACCGAATTCCTGCTGGAACGCCCGGTGGACGCCAAGACCATCTGCGGCAAGATCGTCGAGGCCGCCCGCGCCCGGGACGCGGCCCGCAAGGCCCGCGAAATGACCCGCCGCAAGGGCATCCTGGACGGCGTCGGCCTGCCCGGCAAACTGGCCGACTGCCAGGAGAAGGACCCCACCCAGTGCGAACTGTACCTGGTGGAGGGTGACTCCGCCGGCGGCTCCGCCAAGCAGGGCCGGGACCGCAAGTTCCAGGCGATCCTGCCCCTCAAGGGCAAGATCCTCAACGTGGAAAAGGCCCGCTTCGACAAGCTCATCTCCAGCCAGGAAATCGCCACCCTCATCACCGCCCTCGGCACCGGCATCGGCAAGGACGAATACAAGCCGGAGAAGCTGCGCTACCACCGCATCATCATCATGACCGATGCCGACGTGGACGGCGCCCACATCCGCACCCTGCTGCTCACCTTCTTCTACCGGCAGATGCCCGAGCTAGTGGAACGCGGCCACATCTACATCGCCCAGCCGCCCCTGTACAAGGTCAAGCACGGCAAGACCGAGCGCTACCTGAAGGACGACCACGAGTACCAGCAGTTCCTGCTGCAGATGGCCATGGAAGGCACCGAGCTGCTGCCCCGGGCGGGCGCCGAGCCCATCAGCGGCGCGGCCCTCGAATCCCTGGCCCGGGAATACCTGCTGGCCGAGGCCGTCATCAACCGCCTCTCCAACCACATCAACCCGGAAGTGCTGCACGCCCTGGTGCACCACAACCTGGAGCTGAAGCTGGACGACGAAGCCGCCGCCAAGGCCAGTGCCGCCCTGCTGGCCAAGGTGTCCAGCGACGGCATCGACGTCTTCGCCCACTACAACGAAGCCCAGGAAAGCTGGCAGGTGCGCATGGAAAAGATGCACCACGGCAACCGCAAGGTCAGCAGCATCGACGAAGACTTCCTGCGCTCCGGCGACTACCTGCAGCTGCGCAAGACCGCCGAACTGCTCAACGGCCTCTTCGGCCCCGGCGGCCTGATCCAGCGCGGCGAAAAGAAGATGGCCGTCGCCGACTTCGCCAGCACCATGACCTGGCTGCTCAACGAAGTGGAAAAGGGCATCAGCAAGCAGCGCTACAAAGGTCTGGGCGAAATGAACCCCGAGCAGCTGTGGGAAACCACCATGGACCCCAACGTCCGCCGCCTGCTGCGGGTCGGCATCGACGACGCCATCGGCGCCGACGAAGTCTTCACCACCCTCATGGGCGAACTGGTGGAACCCCGCCGCAACTTCATCGAAAGCAATGCTTTGCGGGCGCAGAACATCGACGTGTGATGTTGTCGGATTTAATTGAGGTCTAGTTTTATTTGGACCTCATTAAATGAAGATGCCACTCCCTGTGAGTGGCATTTTTTTGTCTGCTCATCGGCCATTGCTGACGTTCGACTCTCGTCAAGACGTCGACCCCTCTGGGTAGTAAAGCAGCCCTCGGATATCTCTACAAACCCCTTGGCGGTTCACTTTTTTTCATCTGGCATCTTTACGATATGGGCTGCCTGGCATTTTCGATAGCATAATGGCATTCCCTGGCGCGCCTTATTGTAAGGTTGCGGGGGCCTTTCCTGCGAATGAAGAATGGCTGAAACAATAAATATCGGCGAAATCGCCCAAAAACTGTCAAAAGACATCTTCAAGTATTTTCTCTGGGGCATTCATCCAAAGCACGACGACAACTTCAAGTGCACCAACCCAGAACACAAGAGCGAGCCCAAAAAGGGCGAGGGGAAAACTGGGAAGCCTAAAGAAACACATCCAGGTGATGTAGTGTTTTCCTATGCCGACCCATATCTGGGGAAAACGGTCTACCTGCATACTGACCTTAAGAGCTACTCGAAGAAGAGCATCACGAATGTCAAGTTACGCGGGGCCTTCAAGTCGCTGAGTATGACTATCGAATGCGCTCAGGAATCGAACTACTGGCGGGATAAGTATTCGGTGCTTGAGGATGAGGCACATGAGGTTCGGGGATTGCTCTTCATCCACAACCACGACAACAAATACGCCCAGTCTTTCCAAGAAGCTATTGGCAAGATGGACCTGCAGAACCTACCGCTTCCTGCAGGGGCAATTATTCACTACCTGGGGCCAGCAGATATCCAAAAGCTCTACAGCATTGGGAACGACATCATCCGCCTGCAGAACGATGATGAACTACCCAAAGAGTACACCTACCACTATCCGGATTTGGTAATGGTTCGACGTCATGGTGACGGCTCAAAGCAGGCTGCCACCATTGAGTCGATGACCGGGCCGTATCTGATTATTCGTCACGCAGCTGCCAGTAACTGCGCAGCGGGGTTCCTCATCTACTACAACCGCCCAGGTAGCTCAGCTGAGGAGTTTGCCTATTTTCTGGATTGCCTATCACGCTATCAGATGCTTGAGGTCGAACAGACCATACGCATCAGGGTCGTCGACAGTGAGGCAAGTGATGACCTCAAGACTGTCTTTGAAAAGGCCAAGAAGAAATACGCCAGAGACTGGGGATTTGACCCCGCCCGAGAGGCCATCCTCAACAAAATTAAGATTGACCGCATCACCGCGGTCACGAATACCTACAATCCGGGCGACATGGGGTGGCGCGAATGAAAAGAGGCAATCACGGTCCCTCTCTGTATTACGCATCCGACAAGAACGTCTTTGATGCCCTCAATCAGCATAAGGTCGATATTCCGACCATCATGAAGTTACTAGAACGGCGAAATATCGTCGTCAGCAAGAAGACGCCAAGAAAAAGTCTAGCGACCTACTTCTCCAGGCAGATTCATGACTACCAGGACCATAAGGACATTGCTGGTCGGCTTGGTATTGCACCTCGGCGGGAGCGAATTACTTCGATGGATGTGAATGGCGAAGTAACCAAAGACCACCTGGATGTCGCCGTTAAGCAACTCAAAGAGGACCTTGAGAGCCATGGTGAGGTCGTTCAAATCCACAAAGAGCATGGAAAGGTCTGCCTGACAGTCCAGTATTCGACTGTCGACTACAAGGTTAGTGAATTTGCCCAGAGACAAGAACGTGATGGGACTATCGAACTGCTCGAGACCGAGGATGGGTTCACAGTCCGAAATACCCACAACGAGTTTGTGAATGATGTCACTCAATCGTTGATTAAGAAGCTCGAGGCAGCCGCGGATGCAAAGCTCGAAAAGGTGACTATTTCCTTATTCGGGGTGCCTTCAGCTCGTCTTCGCTCCAAGTTCTTTCATGAACTTGCATCAAGCCTGCCGGGCTACAACCGCACTGATGTGACGTCGGTGTACGTCTTCAAAGCGAAGCCGGATGACCTAGTGTCCGATGATGGCGACGACGAGGAGGGCGAGGACGTTGAGACTGAAACACATGTTGAACGTGTAGCTCTTCGTGGAAACGGTGTTACCAGGTCTGACATCTTCAATGATTTGCTCAATGAAGACGATTACTACATCACAAAGATAGCTTGGGAAGCACGTGAAACCGGTGGTGCTGGCCATGCTTACGCCATCGAAGCAATGTTTGCCAACCCTAGAGACTGTACTGGCTTTTCGTTCATCCTAAGTGGCGTCTATCCTTGCGAGGATGGAGTGCTTTCAAACCGACGTCGTGCCCCTTTTAAGCATGAAATTGAAGAGATTTCGAGTGTGGTTGAAGCAAGAGCACGGGAGTTGGTGAATCAGCTTAGCGATGAGTTTGCCGGCACTGCGGGAGACGGAGATGCAGCTTAGGTGCAGGTGGTATCGCATACATCTCCCAAAAGGCACGCCTGACCTTTCGGTGGTCTTGGGAAAGCACCCACTTGGACCTGACGTCAACCAAGGCTTCACGACTGTAATCGGTGCATGGGGTCAACAGCTGCACCGATTTCTTTGGAGGTCGAAGGTGGTCATCACCCTGGTTGGTGATGACGGCGAACCACATTATCAAGAGGTCTCCACGGTCAACTTCACCGACTTCGCTGTCCTGAATATGGATGGTGAGATGTTCTTTCGCATAGAGAACCCAGGCCGTAGCATTCGTGACCTGCTAAACACGCTCGAATCTCTGGTCGGGCTAGGGTTCACCTGCAAACCGGTGACTTTCGCAAAGAATAAGCCAGTATCGGTGTTAGAGAGTGTTGAAGTTGTCAAGCTAGTTGGCCTGAAAGTGACAGATGTCGTGCTTGGCAAAGACCTCTTGGCTCGGATGGAATTTAGCTCAAAAGAGGGTATCAACCAGGAGAGTCTTATTGTCCTGGATGGCGTTCCTCATAAAACGGATTCCGCAAGCTACGAACTGATTTACGGCGGAGTGAAGGGGATTCTGCACTTCAGCTCGACTGGAATGGTGAAAGTTGGGGGGCAACTCGCCCCAAGGCTGATTCATTTAATTGAGCAAGAATTGCCATTAATTGTGTAAATGAGGTGAATCGCCCCGACTTCCATAGTCACTTCGACAGACGGTTTTGTTGCTTGGGGCAGTCGTTGCATTTGATTGTTGTGAGCGTCAGCAATGGCCGACAAGCAGACTTACATTCGGCTTAAGAGTGTCTACTAAAACCGGGTTGATTCACCACCCTGCCCGTCAATCCCCGTACGCCATTCCCGGCTTTCCCCAGGCTGTTACTTTCCCTAGACTCTGCCCATCTTTAAGTCCGTCATCCTCTTCCAGGTCGAGGGCTTGAAAGTCACAAAAGGGAACCGATATTCCCACCCCGAAAGGCTGCCGCCCTGGCGGTCTTTTCCGGCGTTTTAGCGCGTCAGCGCTGCTTCGGCTCAACCCGCCCCGCTTTTTCAATACTTCTGCCGGCAATGCCGCTGCGGCGCTGCACGGCCGGCCATCATGCCCATGCAATCAGTGATCGAGGGTGGAAGTACGGCGAGCCCGGCTTCCGACAAGCGTTATTTCATTACCGGCCTGCGGGCCGTGGCGGCGGTGATCATCGCCTGGCATCACTTCGCCCTGTATCCGCCGCTGAAGGAATGGGCCGCGCCCCTGCTGGGCCACCTGCTGGACTGGCTGGCGGACCACGCCCGGGCCACCCAGGTGTTCTTCGTCGTGGGGGGCTATGTGATGGCCCTCAGCATGAGCGGGAGCGACTGGCGCCTGCCGGCCCTGGGGCGCTACATGGTGCAGCGTTACTGCCGCCTGGGGCTGCCTTACCTGGCGGCCATGATCCTGGTGTGCCTGGCCTACGCCTATGGGCGGGAATGGCTGCCGGAGGAGATCACCGGGTCCCCGGTGAGCCTGCCCCAGGTGCTGGCCCACCTCTTCTTCCTCCAGGGCTTGCTGGGCTATGAGCAATTGTCGGCGGGCTTCTGGTTCGTCTGCATCAACTTCCAGCTGGCCCTGGTGTACGCCTGCAGCCTGTGGCTGCGCGACAGTCTGGGCCGGGGCCGTATCAATATGCCCTTGCTGCTGGGCTGGCCGGCGGCGGCCTTTGCTCTCTTCCACTTCAATCTGGATGGGTCCCTGGACGGCTGGTGGCTTTATTTCTTCCCCTACTTCTTCATGGGCATCGTCATTCACCATGCCGTGCGCCAAGCCCGTTCCCCCCTGCAGTTCTGGCTCTATGCCCTGCTGCTGCTGGCAGCCATGGGTTTTGAATGGCGCTGGCGCCTGCTCAGCGCCCTGCTGGTGGGCCTGCTGCTATGGCACGCGGAATGGCGCGGCTGGGGTGCCCGCTGGCCGCAGCACAAGGCCGTGCTGGAACTGGGACGGATTTCCTACAGCCTGTTCCTGGTGCATTTCCCGGTGCTGGTGTTTGTCGGCGCCCTGTGGACCCGGCTGGAACTCTATTCGCCGGAGCAGGCGGCCCTGGGCCTGTTGCTGTCCTTTGTCTGCAGTGTGCTGCTGGCTCAGCTGTTCCACCGCTGGGTCGAACAGCCGGCGGCGGCCCTGGGGCGCCGCCTGACCCAGGGCTCCACTTCTCCGGCCGGTTATGTGCCTGCGTGGAAGGGGGCCTGATCGGAGGTGCTTCAGACTTGGGCGGGTTGCTTGCCGATCCGCCAGCAACGCCGTAATGAAAAACGCCCGGCATAGCCGGGCGTTTTATTTTTTTCAGGCAGCCTTACTTGAGTACCGCCAGGGCTGCGTCGTAATTCGGCTCGTTCTTGATCTCGCCGACCAGTTCGCTGTGCAGGACCTTGTTGTCGGCATCCAGCACCACCACAGCCCGGGCGCAGAGACCCTTGAGGGGGCCGTTTTCCACCGCCACGCCGTAGTTCTGCAGGAATTCGGGATTGCGGAAGGTGGACACGGTGCGCACCGCTTCCAGACCTTCGGCGCCGCAGAAGCGGGCCTGGGCAAACGGCAGGTCGGCGGAAATGCACAGGACCACGGTGTTGGCCAGGGAACCGGCGGCCTGGTTGAAGCGGCGCACGGAGGTGGCGCAGGTGGGCGTATCGATGCTGGGGAAAATGTTCAGCACTTTGCGCACCGGGCCCAGGCCGGCCAGGGTCACTTCGCCCAGGTCTTTGCCGGTCAGGGTGAAGGCGGGGCCGGTACTGCCGGCGGCAGGCAGTTGGCCGGCCACTTGAATGGGGTTGCCGCCCAGGGTAACGGTCTGGCTCATGGAATTTCCTCGCTGATGGATGGGGTTGAGGTTGTCAGAGTAGCAACGATGGCGGCGGTTCCCCAACACCTGTTAGCAGCCTGTGCATAACTTGGGTATGGATCGGGTACCAGTTGTGCACAACTCCCTGTTTCGCAGGTTTGGCAAAAACCCTGCACAATTGCTTCACAGCGCTACACAGACGTTTTTCACAGGGATTTTTCTGGCTTAAGCAATTGTTGTATCTGGAGAAAAATTAGTTATCCACAGATTTGGGGCCAGGTTAACTGGTTTACGTCTTTGTATACATAAAAAACAGTGAACAACCCTTAGCTGGAGCCGGAAAAAAAATGCCCCCGGTGAAGGGGGCGGTAAAAGAGAAGAAAAGAGGCTTCAGTTCTGGGCAGGAGCGGATGCCGGTGCAGCCGGTGCGGGAGCGGGCCGGTCGCCGTGGCGCTTGCCCCGGCTTTCGACAAAGCGCTTCTTCATGTCGTCGCAGCGCTTGGGATCTTCCTTGCAGCGCTGTTCGAACTGTTCCCGGGCTTTGGCACGCATTTCTTCCCGCGCCTTGTCACAGGCGGCCGGGTCTTGTTTACACTTCTGCCGCATTTCCTCCCGTTTTGCCTTGAGCTCTTCGCAGCGTTGGGGGTTATCCTTGCAAAAGGCGTCGTGGCGCTCCTTGAGCCGTTCGCAGGCCTTGGGGTTGGCGGCGCAGCGCTCCTGCATGGCGGGGCCCTTGGGGGCCGGCTGGGGGGCTTCCTGGGCCTGTACCGCAAAAGCGAAGCCGGCAAGGGCGAGAAAGGCGAGAACATGGCGTCCTGACATGGTGTTTCTCCTGGGTTCGGGGTTCATTGAATCGACGGGCCCAGTATAGGAAGGCCAGGGCGTCCCAGGTGTTTCACCCCGGCAAGGGGTTGTAAAAGTGTGTAAGCGGTCGCCGCGGCGGCCGGATTAGGAGAGAGCGTCACCATGCAACTGGAAAAACTGCTGCACAGCCAGGGATTCGGCACCCGCAAGGAATGCCGGGCCCTGGTGCGTAACGGCTGGCTGGAAATCGGCGGGGTGGTGGTGGAAGACCCCTTCCTGGAAGTGGATCCCGAGGGTTTTGAATTCACCGTGGACGACCAGCCCTGGCGTTACCGGGAAAAGGCTTACCTGATGATCCACAAGCCGGGGGACTACGAGTGCTCCCACAAGCCCAAGCACCACCGCAGCATCTTCACCCTGCTGCCGGAGGAGTTGGTGAACCGGGACGTGCAATGCGTCGGCCGCCTCGATGAGGACACCACGGGCCTGCTGCTGATGACCGACGACGGCCAGTTCATCCACCAGATGAGTTCGCCCAAGCGCAAGGTGCCCAAGGTTTATGAGATCACGGCCAAGCATCCCATCGACCAGGCCCAGATCGATCAGCTGCTGGCCGGGGTTCTCCTTCATGGCGAATACGAGCCGGTGGTTGCGGATAGCTGCGAGCTCGTCAGCGACACCGTACTGCGGTTGACCATCACCCAGGGTAAGTACCACCAGGTAAAGCGCATGCTGGGCGCTGTAGGCAACCGGGTGGAGGGTTTGAAGCGGGTGAGGATCGGCGCTTTGGACTTGCCCGCGGATCTGGCACCGGGCGAGTGGCGCTGGCTGGAAGCCGAGGATCTGGAAAAGCTGAAGCCGGCCTGAGTACAAAAGCCTCGCCAACGCGGGACTTTTTCTTTGGTGCCGGGGAATCAAGGAATGACGGCAATTTTCAGGGTGCCATGCCTGTGAGCAAGAAAAATAGCGCTTCTCCAGCCACCATCTCTCCTTTGCCCCGCCCTTTCTGCCTTCTGGCATGGGTCGTTTTTTCCCTGCCCGCTTTGGCTTTTTTCAGCCGTTCCGGTTTTCCCGGCTTTTACCTAGGGGTTGTTCACTGTTTTTTATGTATACAAAGACGTAAACCAGTTAACTCAGCCCCAAGTCTGTGGATAACTTTGAAAAGCCAATCCCATTCATTGGCTTAGGTCCGAAAAATCCCTGTGAGAAACCTCTGTGCAGTGGTGTGGGAAGATTGTGCAGGGATTTTTCCCCTACCCTTGCCTGCCCAGGTTGTGCACAATTGGTTCCACCACTTTTACCTGAGTTATACACAGCATGACCCTGACGGAAATGCGCTACATCGTGTCCTTGGCCCGGGAGCGCCACTTCGGCCGCGCCGCCGAGAAATGCCACGTGAGCCAGCCTACCCTGTCGGTGGCCCTGAAAAAGGTGGAAGAGCGCCTGGGGGTGCTGCTGTTCGAACGCAGCGCCGCCGAAGTGCGGCTGACACCCATCGGCGAAGAGGTGGCGCGGCAGTCCGAAAAGGTTTTGAACGAGGCCCAGCGGGTCGAGGAAATCGCCCAGCGGGGCAAGGATCCCTTCAGCGGACCCCTGCGCCTGGGGGTGATCTACACCATCGGCCCCTATCTGCTGCCCCGACTGGTGCCGGCCCTGCACCAGGCCGTGCCCCACATGCATCTTTACCTGCAGGAGAATTTCACCCACGTGCTGGCCGAATCCCTGAAGCGGGGCGAGCTGGACGTGATCGTGGTGGCCCAGCCGTTCGACGAGCCGGGTATCGTCACCCAGCCGGTGTACGACGAACCCTTCCGCATGCTGGTGCCGGCGGCCCATCCCTGGGCCGAGCGGAAATCGGTGGATGCGGGGGAACTGAAGGGCGAGGAACTGCTGGTACTGGGCCAGGGCAACTGTTTCCGCGACCAAGTGGTGGCCGCCTGTCCGCGTCTGACCGAGCCGGGCGGGCTGGAACGTTCCTATGAGGGCGGCTCCCTGGAGACCATCCGCCTGATGGTGGCCAGCGGCACCGGCGTTGCCGTGCTGCCCGCTTCCGCCGTCGAGGTGGCGCCGCCGGACCCGTCCCTGGCCCGGGTCATTCCCTTCAAGGCGCCGGAGCCTTCCCGCCGCATCGTGCTGGCCTGGCGCGTCACCTTCCCCCGGCCCCAGGCCATCGATGCGGTGCGGGCCGCCATTTTGCAATGTCCGCCACCCGGGGTTAAGGTACTGTAGTCCGTCTGTATTGCCCGTCCCTATTCAATCCATAGGGATAAGTCATTGGCCCGGGCGGCCGCCATCGGCCACAATGGGCGCATGGTTATTGAGAAGCTTGAAAGGAGAATCCACATGGCAACCAAGATCGATATCGGCATCACCGAGAAAGACCGCAAGAAAATCGCCGACGGCCTTTCCCACCTGCTGGCAGACAGCTACATCCTCTATCTGAAGACCCACAATTTCCACTGGAACGTCACCGGCCCCATGTTCCAGACCCTGCACACCATGTTCATGACCCAGTACACCGAACTGTGGAACTCCCTGGACCTGATCGCCGAGCGCATCCGCGCCCTCGGCTACCCGGCTCCCGGCTCCTACAAGCGCTTCGTGGAACTGGCTTCCATCACCGAGGAAGACGGCGTGCCCAAGGCCAAGGACATGATCCGCCAGCTGGTGGCCGGCCAGGAAGCCGTGGCCCGCACCGCCCGCCAGGTCTTCGCGGTGGTGGACAAGGCCAACGACCAGCCGACGGCCGATCTGCTGACCCAGCGCATGGAAGTGCATGAAAAGAACGCCTGGATGCTGCGCGTCCTGCTCGAAGAATAAGTAAATTCACCGCTTCGCCGCCTGGCGGCGGTCCGGATGCAAAAAGGGCTCGGTTCACACCGAGCCCTTTTCTTTTGCCTTGCTTAACCTCAGGCTTCCTTCGCCTTGCGCTTTGCCGGGGCTTTGGCGGGCTTTTCCGCCGCTGCCTTGGGCTCGGCCTTGGCGGCGGTTTTTTTCGCCGCAGGGGCCTTGGGCTCCCGTTTCTCGAACTCGAAGCTGACTTTGCCGTCCTTGCCCTTCACCAGGAAGGCGGAGAACTTGCGCCGGGTGCGGGCGGAGATGAAGTCCTTGAGCAGATCGGTGCGGCCGGTGGACAGCAGCTTCTGCATCTGTTCCCGTTCCACCGCCTGTTGCAGGATGATCTTGCCGGAACGGAAGTCGCAGCTCTTGGCCGGACCCACGGACTTTTCGCAGACGTAGGCCAGACCGTGCTCATAGACAGGGCTGCCGCACTTGGGACAGGGTCCCAGGCTTTCCTGGCCGGAGAAGTCCACCGGTTCGCCGCCGTCCTCGCCGGAGCGGTCCTGGCCGAAGTCGAATTCCGGTTCGTTCTTGTCGTTGAGCTTGATCAGGGCATTGAAGGGCCGCCCCATCTTGTTGCGGAAGCCCATCAGGGGGCCGACCTGGCGTTCGGTGAGCAGGGTCTCGATTTCCTCCGGCTCGAACTGGCGGCCGGCGACGATCTTCCACAGGCCGTAGTCGCAATCGCCGCACTGGAATTTCTTGTAGGTCTCGCGCATGAGACCGCCGCATTTGGGACAGGGCGACTTGAGCAGGCCGAAGTCGCCGGGCACCGTGTCGCTGTCGTAGCTCTTGGCCCGGTCCACGATGTGCCGGGTCATTTCCTCGATTTCCTGCATGAAGGCGCTGCGGGAAAGGTCGCCGCGCTCGATCTGGGCCAGCTTCCATTCCCATTCGCCGGTCAGTTCCGGCGAGGTCAGTTCGGAGATGCCCAGGCCGTTGAGCAGGGTCATGAGGGAGAAGGCCTTGGCGGTGGGGATCAGCTCCCGGCCTTCGCGGTGCAGATACTGTTCTGTGATCAGGCCTTCGATGATCTGGGCCCGGGTGGCCGGGGTGCCGAGGCCGCGGCCGGCCATGGCGGCGCGCAGTTCCTCGTCGTCCACCATCTTGCCGGCGCCTTCCATGGCGGAGAGCAGGGTGGCTTCCGAGTAGCGGGCCGGGGGCCGGGTGTCGTTCTGATTGACCGCCACTTCCTCGGTCTGCACCTTCTCGCCCTGGGAGACGGCCACCAGGTTGCCCTCGTCGCCCTCCTGGCCTTCGCGGCCGTAGATGGCCAGCCAGCCCGGATTCACCAGGACCTTGCCTTCGGTCTTGAAGGGTTCGCCGGCAACCCGGGTGATGCGGGTGGTGATCAGGTATTCGGCGGCGGGGAAGAAAACGGCGAGGAAGCGCTTGACCACCAGGTCGTAGAGCTTCTGTTCCGGCTCGGAGAGATTCTTCGGCGCCTGGGTGGTGGGGATGATGGCGAAGTGGTCGGAAATCTTGGCATTGTTGAAAATGCGCTTGTTCGGCACCACCCACTTGGACTTGAGAATCTTGTTGGCGAAGATGCCGTAGCGGTCCACCACGGAGGTGTCGGAACCCTTGGTCAGGTTTTCGCCGTTGAACATCTGCAGGGTGGCCTGCACCGTGCCCAGGTAATCCTCGGGCAGGGCCCGGGAGTCGGTCCGGGGATAGGTCAGGACCTTGTGTTTTTCGTACAGGGCCTGGGCCAGGCCCAGGGTGTTCTTGGCGGAGAAGCCGAAGCGGCTGTTGGCTTCCCGCTGCAGGCTGGTGAGGTCGAAGAGCAGGGGCGAGAGTTGGGTGGAGGGCTTGGCCTCCTCGCTCACTTCGCCGGGCTGGCCTTCGCACTTGGCCTGCAGGGCCTTGGCCCGGGCTTCGTCCCACAGGCGGTCGGCCCGGGCGTGTTCGTCCTCGTCCTTGCCCTTGAAGGCTTCGTCGAACCATTTGCCCTTGTATTCGCCGGCAGCGGCGGCGAAGGTGGCCTCCACTTCCCAGTAGGGACGGGCCTTGAATTCGCGGATCTTGCGTTCCCGCTCCACCACCAGGGAGAGGGTCGGGGTCTGCACCCGGCCCACGGTGGTGAGGTGGAAGCCGCCGGTCTTGGAGTTGAAGGCGGTCATGGCCCGGGTACCGTTGATGCCGACCAGCCAGTCGGATTCGGAACGGCACACGGCGGCATCGCCCAGCCCCTGCATTTCCTCGCCGCGGCGCAGACGGGCGAAGCCGTCGCGGATGGCCTGGGGCGTCATGGACTGCAGCCACAGCCGCTGCACGGCCTTGCCGGACTTGGCGTGGCGGGCGATGTAATTGAAGATCAGCTCGCCCTCGCGGCCCGCGTCACAGGCGTTCACCAGGCCGTCCACATCCTTGCGCTTGATCAGCTTGGTCAGCAGCTTGAGGCGGGACTCGGTTTTCTCCACCGGCTTCAGTTCGAAGTGGGGCGGGATCACGGGCAGGTGGGCAAAGGACCACTTGCCGCGCTTGACCTCGTATTCCTCGGGGATCACCAGTTCCAGCAGATGGCCGATAGCAGAGGAGAGAACGAAGTTGTCGCTCTCGAAATAGTCGTCATGCTTGGTGAAACCGCCAAGGGCTTTGGCGATGTCGGCAGCGACGGAAGGTTTTTCGGCAATGATGAGCTGTTTGCCCATGGCAGGGGCCTCTGGCAGTCCCGGTCGGGAGGTGCGGGGGATGATAAGAGGGACTTACGGGCCTTGGCAAGCAAGCAGCCACTAATTTGACGCGCGAAGCCTGCATATTGCGTGCTTCGCCCATCATGCTGCCTGCGCCATCTGGTGCGACCCCTCAGTCGCCCCGGCTGGCAGGCCCGACGGATGGACTTAATGCAGGTGTTCGGGTTCCGCGTCGGAGAGCAGTTCTTCGACGATGAGGGTATCCAGGTTCTGCTCCTGGCTCCACAGGACCATCAGCACGATGACTTTGAAGCGGCCCAGGGACAACCGGTCGTCCGGCAGGGCCATGGCCCGCTCGATGACCAGTTCCCGCAGGTCGGCGGAAAGGACCTTGGCCTGTTCCAGGAAATGCAGGAAGCCCAGGGCGTCGGCACCCAGGTGGGCGCTTTCGTCCGGCGTGTAGGCCCGCAGGGAACGGGAATCGGCCTGCAGCTGGCGGGTCGGCAGGGTGGCCTTGAGGCCCTGGAGCCATTCCAGGGCTTCGCTGATTTCTTCTTCGGAGAAGCCGGCCGCAGTGAGTTTGCGGCTGAGGGCCGTGTCGGCCTGGGAATCGGGTGAATCGGGTTGATTGCCGGACTTGCTGAAGTCGGCGAAATCGACGTAGTTTTCGAAGAGATAGACGAGGATGTCGAACATTGGCAACGTATCAGGTGGGGGAAAGCCGCTGGTAGCGGCCTCCGGGAAGACTGGCAACGCGGTCCGCCAGTTCCAGCGTCACGAGGATGGCGCATAGGGCTTCCGTCGTCAAGCCTGTGCGCTGCAGCAATTGGTCCAGATTGGCCGGGTCGTGGCCGAGGGCATCGAGTACGGCAGCCTGGCCAGGATCGAGGATTGGCGCGGTTGTTGGCGTATTGCCGGTGGAAAGTGGCGTCCTTGCTGGCCTGCAGCCCGGGGGGTCGAAGGGACCGATTTCTTCCACGATGTCCCGGGCTTCCTGCACCAGCTTGGCCCCCTGCTGGATCAGCCGGTGGCAGCCCTTGGCCACCGGCGAATGGATGGAGCCGGGAATGGCAAACACTTCCCGGCCCAGTTCGGCGGCCAGGCGGGCGGTGATGAGGGAGCCGCTTTCCAGGGCGGCTTCCACCACCAGGCAGCCCTTGGCCATGCCGGCGATGATGCGGTTGCGGCGGGGAAAATTGTGGGCCACCGCCGGTGTACCCAGCGGAAATTCGGAAACGATGGCGCCTTCGGTCGCCAGCTGCAGCGCCAGTTCCTTGTGCCGCGAGGGGTAGATGCGATCGGCCCCGGTGCCGATGATGGCGACACTGCCGCCCTCCCCTTTCAGCCCGCCGCGATGGGCGGCGCCGTCGATGCCCAGGGCCAGGCCGCTGACGATGGTCAGCCCCTGGGCCGCCAGATCGGCAGCGAGGGCCTCGGCATCCTTGAGGCCCTGGGGCGTGGCATTACGACTGCCGACAATGGCCAGGGCGGGCCGGTTGAGCAGTTCCACCCGGCCCTTCACATAGAGGAGGCTGGGCGGATCGGCGGATTCGAGCAGCAGCTGGGGATAGTCCGGATCGGCCAGGGTCAGGATGCGGTTGCCCGGCTTGCCGGCCCAGTCCAGGGCCCGGTCCACCGCTTCCTGATTGTCCGTATCGAGCAGCAGATCGGCCTTCTTGCCGACGACCTGCTTGAGGGCACTGCGTGGGGCGGAGAAAACCTGTTCCGGCAGGCCGAAGGCGGCCAGTAGATGGCGCTGGGTCTCCGGCCCGACGCCCGGAACCAGCGTCAGCCGGAGCCAGGCGGTGAGGGCCGGATCAGCCACGGTTGTGGCTCAGGGGTTGCGAGCGGTGTCAGCCAGGGAAATGGGCACCTTGGCATCCATTACCAGGGCATAGGAGATTTTCTCGAATACCCGGAAAACGAAGACCAGACCGTAACGTTGGGCCGGAACCCGTACAGCTTCCTGTTCCCCCTGCTCGTTGCGGTGTTGGTAGTTCTGTTCGCTGCGGTACAGCGCCAGCACGTGACCGACTTCCATTCCTTGCTTGGCGCCCTTGGAGAGGGTAATGACCGAATAGCGCCCACCCGTACCCACGCCGCCATAGACGGATATCAGGCGGGCTTCCACCGGGGTGTTGGGCTTGTGTGGTGCGTAGGTAATCAGCGGGGGGCGGCCGGCAGGAATCAGCCGGTCGAATTTGCCCACTTCCTGGGTCACATTGACCATTTCCATGACGGCGGGTTCGCCGGGCTGGAGCAGACGGGCCGTACCGAGGTAGAAGGCTTCGTAGCCGAGAATTTCCTGGTTTTCCGGATCCTTCAGGGGAATCCCGGGCCGATAAATCTGCCATAGTTCACTTGGTTCCCGCGCATTGATGACGAAGGCCCCTTGTCCCCATTGCCCAGGTAAACCCGCTCTTCCTGGGTGGCGACGATGCGGGCTTCCTTGTCCAGCCCGTCCACCTCGACTACCAGAGGTTGGGACAGGAAGGGTTCGATGACGTGCTGCGGAATGGTGGGAATTTCTTCCTGGATGGCTTCGCTGTACTGGCGCGGTTGCAGTTTGACGGGCTTGGCCAACTTGAGCTGGGGCTTGCCGTCCTCACCGGTGACCATGACGATGACGTCGCCCGGGTAGATGCGGTGGGGATTTTTGATCTGGTCCTTGTTCAGGCGCCAGATTTCGGGCCAGCGCCAGGGTTCCTGGATGAACTTGCCGGCGATGCCCCACAGGGTGTCGCCCGGCACCACGATGTGGCGGTCCGGCGCGTTGTCGGCGAGGCGGGGAGATTCCT
Organism: Azospira sp. MPR-E4; assembly: GCF_058809645.1. Taxonomy (NCBI): domain Bacteria; kingdom Pseudomonadati; phylum Pseudomonadota; class Betaproteobacteria; order Rhodocyclales; family Rhodocyclaceae; genus Azospira; species Azospira sp. MPR-E4. Next base: position 19,324 of record NZ_JBXAST010000021.1, read on the forward strand.
GGGCACTGGCGCTGGAGGCGGCGACAGCCAACAGAAGGGTGGCTATAATGCGGGCGGGGTTCAGGCCAGGGCGGCCGAACAGGTGTCGAATCATCGTGGCGTCCTCGCGCTGCCGGAACAAGGGCGGCCCTTTTGTTGTCCACACCCATGTCCCGAATCTAGGGATTTGGTTTAAATTCTGCATGTAATAGATTATTCGGGCAAGCTTTTTATGGCTTTACTCCCTATTTTGCGCTTCCCGGATCCCCGCTTGAAAAAAGTGGCGGTTCCGGTAGAAAAAATTGACGACGGCATTCGTGCCCTGGCCCGGGACATGGCGGAAACCATGTACGAGGCGCCGGGTATCGGTCTGGCCGCCACCCAGGTCGATGTACATAAGCAGGTGATTGTCATCGACGTGTCGGAAACCAAGGACGAACTCCTGGTGCTGATCAATCCGGAAATCACCCACCGCGACGGACTGCAGGTGGGTGAAGAAGGCTGTCTCTCGGTGCCGGGCATTTACGACAAGGTCGAGCGGGCCGAGCATATCGCCGTGCGTTACCTGGACCTGGACGGCAAGACCTGTTCCCTGGAAACGGACGGCCTGCTGGCCGTCTGCATCCAGCATGAGATGGATCATCTGCAGGGCAAGGTTTTCGTCGATCACCTGTCCCAGCTCAAACAGGGCCGTATCAAGGCCAAGCTGGCCAAGCAGGCCCGCATCACCGCCTGATTTTCCGGGGGAGCAGCTCTGCTCCCCTGCCCTCCTTCCTTCTGGTTCTCCCCCCATGAAAATCGTCTTTGCCGGCACTCCCGAATTTGCCGCCCGGGCCCTGGCCGCCCTTTACGAGGCAGGCCACGACATTCCTCTGGTCCTGACCCAGCCCGACCGGCCGGCGGGTCGGGGCATGACCCTGCAGGCCTCGCCGGTGAAGCAACTGACCCTGTCCCGGGGCAGCGAAGTATTCCAGCCCTTGACCCTGAAGGATGAGGCGGCCCAGGAGAAGCTGCGCCTGCTGGCACCGGACGTGATGGTGGTGGCCGCCTATGGCCTGATCCTGCCCCAGGCCGTGCTGGACATTCCGCGCCATGGCTGCCTCAACATCCATGCCTCCCTCCTGCCCCGCTGGCGCGGCGCGGCTCCCATCCACCGGGCCATTCTGGCCGGCGATGCGGAAAGCGGCGTCTGCATCATGCAGATGGAAGCGGGCCTGGATACCGGCCCCGTGCTTCTTTCCGCCAGTACGCCCATCACGGCCCAGGACACGTCCCAGACTCTGCACGACAAGCTGGCGGTGCAGGGGGCCCAGCTCATTGTCAGTGCCTTGCAGCGCCTGCCGCTGCCGGCGGTCGCCCAGCCCGAAGCCGGTGTCACCTACGCCGCCAAGCTGGACAAGTCCGAGGCGCCCCTGGACTGGCGCCGTCCGGCAGCCGAGCTGGATCGGCAGATCCGGGCCTTCACTCCGTTCCCCGGAACCACCGCGGTGCTGGACGGTGCGCCCCTGAAAGTCTGGGCCGCCCTGCCCCGCTGCGAAAGCGGTGTCCCCGGTACCGTGCTAGCGGCGGACAAGCACGGCATCCTGGTGGCTTGCGGTAGTGGCTCCCTGCTGCTGACCGAATTGCAGAAGGCCGGCGGCAAACGCCTGCCCGTAGCCCAGTTCCTCGCCGGCCACGGCGTGTCCACAGGGGCGCGGTTCGAACTGCCGGCGGCTTGAATTTGGCGACAGACGCCCCGAGTTAACCACCCATACAAGATTGTCCGGAGGTTTGAGATGAGTGCGAACTGGTTCAAGACCACCCTGCTGATGGCGGCCATCGTCGCCCTTTTCGGTGTCATCGGTGGCGCCGTGGGCGGTGCCCAGGGCATGGTGATCGCCCTGCTTCTGGGCGGTGCCATGAATGTGTTCGCCTACTGGAATTCGGACAAGATGGTGCTGCGCATGTACAACGCGCAGCAGGTGGACGAGGCTTCCTCCCCCTATCTCTACAATATGGTGAAGGAGCTGGCTGGTCGTGCCGGGTTGCCCATGCCCCGGGTGTACATCATCGACGAGGCTCAGCCCAATGCCTTCGCCACCGGCCGCAATCCCGAGAACGCCGCGGTGGCGGCGACCACCGGCATCCTGCAGATGCTCTCCCAGCGGGAGTTGCGGGGCGTCATGGCCCACGAACTGGCCCACGTGCAGCATCGGGACATCCTCATTTCCACCATTTCCGCCACCATGGCCGGCGCCATTTCGGCCCTTGCCAATATCGCCATGTTCTTCGGTGGCCGGGACGAAGAAGGTCGACCGGCAAATCCCCTGGCCGGCATCCTGGTGGCCCTGCTGGCGCCCCTGGCGGCCAGCCTGATCCAGATGGCCATTTCCCGGGCCCGGGAATTCGAGGCTGACCGGGGCGGTGCCCAGATCAGCGGCGACCCCCTGGCCCTGGCCGATGCCCTGGCCAAGATCGATGCCTACGCCCGGGGCATTCCCATGCCGGCGGCGGAGGCCCATCCGGAAACGGCCCAGATGATGATCATGAATCCCCTGTCGGGAGGTGGTCTGGCCGGACTGTTTTCCACCCATCCGGCGACCGAAGAACGCATTGCGCGGCTGCGTCAGCTGGCCCGCTGACAATTCCCAAAAGAAACAGGGCGGTCTTCACCGCCCTGTTTCACGTGAAACACCCGGCGGCGTTCGCCGGCTTTGTTCCACGTGAAACGTCACTTACCCCATATTCTGTTGAGCAGTCCGGCCAGCCGACGCCCTGCTTCAACCAGCCGTCTATCTGCGACTGCCTTGGCTTGCCTGCTGTAACGTTCATCCAGTACCGGCACCAGATTGCTGTCGATGCCGGGATAAACCCGGGTGCGTGCCAGTTGCAATGACTCCTGCCGCCAGGCGGCAACCGTCTTCTGTGGTGTGTGCTGAATGTCGGAGTCCATTAACTGGGCGGCATCCAGCAGCTGGTTTCCCCGCAGCCGGGAGGGTCCCGGCAGATCATCCCAATAGGTGTGCAGGCTGGTTTCGGGTCTGCGGTTGTTGGCCGGGTCGATCACCGTCTGGTCGTTGCCCCCGGCATCCGGATTGCCTTCCTCGTCGTAGCGGCTGACCACGTGCAGGGGCTGGTGGATGTCGCCCACCAGATGGATCAGCCAGACCAGGGCGTAGGCCCGCTCCGGGTCGCCCAGGCGCCGGTCGGCCAGTTGGGCTGACAACTGCTTGATGCGGGTGGTGAGCTGTCCCCGCTGCGGCGCCCGCTCCTCCGGCCCGCCCTGCCCAGGCGTCAGGGGCAGATTCTCGTAGTGCCAGTCCCGATGCCGGGCCATCATGTCCGGCGTGTCGGAAAGCGTCTCTGCGTCGTTGTCGTGGTAGTGGCTGTCGTGACGGATGTCGTCGGCCCAGGTGGAGGCTTCGATGAACAGCACCCGGCTTTGCTCCAGGCTGCCGTAGTGCTTCTGTTGCCGTTGCCAGCGGGCGAGGTCCGGGTGTGCCTGCAGCAGGCGGCTCACCTGTTGGCGCGCCGGGGCGGACAGCCTGTTCCAGGCAATGCTGGCGCTGATGCGGTGCCCCGCCCCGTTCCAGGCCAGGGCAGGAGGCGCGCCGAGGCCGATGCCCAGGATCAGGAGCAGCGCCTTGGCTCGCATCAGCGGTCCAGGTCGATGTCCTGGTGGGACAGGGGGTCTTCCAGGGGCTCCAGATGAGTAGTGACGTGGGCGCCGGGAATGGCCCGGCGAATGTCCTCCTCCACCTGCTCGGCCAGTTCGTGGGCCCGTTGCACCGTCCATTCCCCCGGCACCAGCACATGCAGGGAAATGAAGGCCCGGGTGCCGGCCTGGCGGGTACGGATGGCGTGGAAGCCGATGCCCTGCTGCCGGTGGGGCAACAAGGTGCTTTCCAGGTTGCCGAGGAATTCTTCCGGCAGGGCGGCGTCCATGAGGCCGGCAGCCGCATCCCGGATCAGGTGCCAGGCAGTGTAGAGAATGTGGGTGGCAACGATCAGGGCCAGGATCGGGTCCAGCCACAGCCAGCCGGTCAGGGCCACGGCGGCCACGCCGGCAATGACGCCGACGGAGGTCCACACGTCGGTCATGAGGTGGGCGCTGTCCGCCTTGAGGGCGACCGAGCCGTACTGCTTGCCTGCGGCCAGGAGGACCCGGGCGACGCCCAGATTGACCAGGGAAGCCACTACCGAAATAGCCAGGCCCACGCCAACCTGCTCCAGAGCCTGGGGGTTCAGCAGGCGGTTGATGGCGGTGTGGGCGATGGCCAGGGCCGCCACCAGGATGAGCAGGCCCTCGAAGCCGCTGGCGAAATACTCGGCCTTGCTGTGGCCGTAGGCGTGCTTTTCGTCGGGCGGCTGGGCCGCCAGGGTCAGCATCCACAGGGCCATGAGGGCGCCGGCCAGATTGACGAAGGATTCCAGCGCATCGGAAAGCAGGCCGACGGAGCCGGTCCACCACCAGGCCGCCCCCTTGAGCAGGATGGTGGCGATAGCGGCGGCAATGGACAGCCAGGCGTAGCGGGTCAGGGAGGTGTTGGTGTGCATGGCCGGATTATCGCCCAAAAGTGCCCCGGGCCCGAGGGACCCGCGACGGCGGGAAAAGTGGCGAAAACCGCTCCGGTGCTGCCGGAGCGACAGAAAGGCCATGCTAAACTGCTTCGACTACGCCGATGTACTTCCGGCAGCCTTTTTTACCGATTTTTTTGAGCCTGCAATCCTTGTCTTCCCGCAACTCCCCGCCCGCCGCCCGCCGCCCTTCTCCTGTCCGCTCCGCTCCGGAGCCGGCACCCGATTCCCTGGCCCGCGCCCTGCTGCTGGCCAGTGCAGCCGTTGCCGCCGTCCAGGCCGGACGCAGCCTGACCGAAGTGCTGGCGCAGCAGGCCAAGGGTGAACTGGGGCCGACCCGGGCCCAGGCCCAGGATCTGGCCTACGGCGCCCTGCGCCGTTATGGTTGGGGCGAGGCTGTGCTGGCGGCCCTGCTGCAGAAGCCCCTGCCCGAACCCCAGCTGCAGAGCCTGCTGCTGTGCGCCCTGTACCGCCTGGAGAGCCGGCCGGAGCAGAGCCACACGGTGGTGGACCAGGCCGTGGCCGCTGCCGCCACCCTGGCCAAGGGCAATTTCCGCGGGGTGATCAACGGCGTGCTGCGCAGCTATCTGCGGCAGCGGCCCGAGCTGCTGGCCCGGGCCGCCGGCAAGCCGTCGGGGGCCTGGTGGCATCCCGACTGGTGGCTGTCCCGCCTGCGCCGGGCCTATCCCCGGGATTGGGAAGCCATTGCCACGGCCGGCAACGGCCAGCCGCCCATGACCCTGCGGGTCAATCTGGCCCGGGGCTCCCGGGAGGAATACCAGGCTCGCCTGGAAGCCGCCGGGATTGCCGCTGCGCCCCTGGGCAGCGCGGCCCTGCTGCTGCAGAAGCCGGTGCCGGTGGATGCCCTGCCCGGCTTTTTCGAAGGTTTTGTCTCGGTTCAGGACTGGGGCGCCCAGCGCGCCGCCGAGCTGCTGGACGCCCGGGCCGGCCAGCGGGTGCTGGATGCCTGCGCCGCCCCCGGCGGCAAGACGGCCCATATTCTTGAGCGGGCCGGGGTGGACCTGCTGGCCCTGGACGTGGACGGGCTGCGCTGCCGCCGGGTGGAGGAAAACCTGAGCCGCCTGGGCCTTCGGGCCGCCGTGCGTGCTGCCGATGCCCGTTGCCCCGACGACTGGTGGGACGGCCGCCCCTTCGACCGCATTCTGGCCGATGTGCCCTGTTCCGCCAGCGGTGTGGTGCGCCGCCATCCGGACAGCAAATGGCTGCGGCGGGAGACCGACATCGCCCAGTTCGCCCGGGTGCAGCGGCAGATCCTGGAGGTGCTGTGGCCGACCCTGGCGGTGGGCGGGCGCCTGCTCTATGCCACCTGCTCCGTTTTCCCCGAGGAGAACAGCCAGCAGGTGAGCGCCTTCCTGGCGCGCCACGGGGATGCCCGCCGCATCGGCATCGACGGTGCCGACGAGTTGCAGTTGTTGCCAGGAAGTGAACATGACGGCTTCTATTATGCGCTGCTGGAAAAGACCGCTTAAGCTCCTCGCCATCTGCTGGCTCTGTCTCTGGGCTGCCCTGGGGGCGGCGAGCGAGGTGGAGGTACGCAATCCCCAGCTCACCCCGGGGGACGACGGCTACACCCTTTCCGCCGACTTCGCCTTCGAATTCAATTCCCGCCTGGAAGAGGCGGTGACCCGGGGGGTGGTGCTCAACTTCCTGGTGGAATTCGAGCTGACCCGCGTCCGCTGGTACTGGCTGGACGACAAGGTGGCCAGCCGCAGCCAGACCCTGCGTCTCTCCTACAACGCCCTCACCCGCCAGTACCGCCTTTCCTCCGGTGCCCTGCACCAGAACTTCTCCTCCCTGGAGGAGGCCCTGCGCATCCTCTCCCGCCTGCGCCACTGGACGGTGCTGGACAAGTCCTTGGCCCTCCGGCCCGGGGAAACCTACCAGGCTTCCCTGCGCCTGCGCCTCGATCCCTCCCAGCTGCCCAAGCCCTTCCAGCTGACCGCCCTGGCCAACCGGGAATGGAACCTGGCTTCCGACTGGCTCAACTGGCCCTTCTCCGTGCCCCGGGAAGAGCCGCCGCGGGAGGGCGCCAAGTGAGAGTCCTCCTGGTCATCGTCGCCGCCCTGGGCGGCATCCTGCTCTTCCTGCTGGCCTCGGCCTCGGCCAATACGGCCCTTTTCGCCCGCAACTATCCCTGGCTGCTGGCCCTCAACGGTCTGGTGGCCCTGGCCCTGGCCGGCCTGGTGGCCTGGCAGCTGCGGGCCCTGTGGAAGGAGCACCGGGCCAAGGTCTTCGGCTCCCGCCTGAAGCTGCGCCTGCTGGTCTTCTTCGCCCTCATGGGGGTGGTGCCCGGTGTCACCATCTATGCCGTGTCGGTGCAGTTCGTCACCAAGAGCATCGAGAGCTGGTTCGACGTGCGGGTGGAAACCGCCCTGGAGTCGGGCCTCAACCTGGGGCGCAGCGCCCTCGACGCCATGCTTTCCGACCTCACCGAAAAGGGCCGGCAGATGGCCCAGGAGCTGGCCGACCGGCCCGACGGCACCCGCCGCCTGCTGCTCAACCGCCTGCGCGACCAGGCCGGGGTGGAAAGCGCGGCCCTCTTCGCCGCCAACGGCCAAGTCATCGCCAGCGCCAATGGCGACTATTCTTCCCTGCTGCCCTCCCTGCCCTCCTCCGCCCAGCTGAAGCAGGCCCGTCTTTCCCGGGGCATCGGTTCCATCGAGGGTGAAGGCAAGGACATGACCCTCAGGGTGCTGGTGGGCATTCCCGGCTACGGCCTGACCGAGGAGCCGCGCATCCTGCAGCTGACCCAGGGGGTGCCGCCGGCCATCGCCGAGAATGCCGATGCGGTGCAGGACGTGTACCGGGACTACCAGGAGCTGTCCCTGGCCCGCAGCGGCCTCACCCACATCTATGCCCTGACCCTGACCCTGGCCCTGCTGCTGTCCCTGTTTACCGCCATCGCCGTGGCCTATGTGCTGGCCCGGCGCCTTTCGGCGCCCCTTTCGATCCTGGCCGAGGGCACCCAGGCCGTGGCCGCCGGTGACTTCACGCCGCGCCAGGCCATCTACAGCCGCGACGAACTGGGGGTGCTGACCCAGTCCTTCAACCAGATGACCCGCCAGCTGGACGATGCCCGCAAGGAGACGGAGCGGCACCGCAGCGAACTGGAGTCGGCCCGGGCCTATCTGGAGGAAATCCTGGCCAACCTCTCCGCCGGCGTCCTCGCCTTCGACGCCCGCTTCGTCCTGCGGGCCATCAATGCGGGAGCCTGCACCATCCTCGGCGACGACTTCGTCGGCCTTTCCGGCGAGCCGGTGGAAGCCTGGCCCCGGCAGAACCTGCTGGGCCGGGCCATCCGCGACGGCTTTGCCGCCCATGCGGAAGAGGACTGGCAGACCCAGGTCGAGCTGGACCGCCCCGGCCTGGCGCCCCAGGTCCTGCTGCTGCGGGGCTCCAAGCTGCCGGCCGGCAGCGGCGGCGGCTACGTGGTGGTGTTCGACGAGGTGACCCAGCTCATCGCCGCCCAGCGCAGCGCTGCCTGGGGCGAAGTGGCCCGGCGTCTGGCCCACGAGATCAAGAATCCCCTCACCCCCATCCAGCTTTCCGCCGAGCGCCTGCAGATGAAGCTGGAAGACAAGCTGGATGCGGCCGCGGCCGAGACCCTGAACAAGGGCACCCAGACCATCATCAACCAGGTCCAGGCCATGAAGCGCATGGTGGACGACTTCCGCGACTACGCCCGCATGCCCTCGCCGGTGCTGGCGGTGCTCGACCTCAACGCCCTGGTGGGCGAGGTGCTGGGGCTCTACGAGACCTCCCACGCCAGCATCGACGTGCATCTGGCCGGCGACCTGCCGCCGGTGCTGGGGGACGCCACCCAGCTGCGGCAGATCATCCACAACCTGCTGCGCAACGCCGAGGACGCCCTGGCGGAGCAGCCGGCGCCGGCCATCCGCCTCGCCACCGAGCCGGCCGGGCGCTTTGCCCGCCTGGTGGTGGAGGACAACGGCCCCGGCTTCCCGGCGGAAATCCTGGCCCGGGCCTTCGAACCCTACGTCACCACCAAGCCCAAGGGCACCGGCCTGGGCCTGGCCATCGTGCGCAAGATCGTGGACGAGCACGGAGGCCGCATCGACATCACCAACAAGCATGAAAACGGCACCGGAGGCGGCGCCCAGATCAGCATCCGCCTGCCCCTGGCCAACCCATAAGAAAACCGAGGATCTCAAGCAACATGGCTCAAATACTGGTTGTGGACGACGAAATCGGCATCCGGGAACTGCTGTCGGAAATCCTGGAGGACGAGGGACATCACATCTGGCTGGCGGAAAACGCCACGGCCGCCCGCCGCCTGCGGGCCGAGAAGCGCCCGGACCTGGTGCTGCTGGATATCTGGATGCCCGACACCGACGGTATTTCCCTGCTCAAGGAATGGGGCGCCTCGGGCCTGCTGACCATGCCGGTGGTGATGATGTCCGGCCACGGCACCATCGACACCGCGGTGGAGGCCACCCGCCACGGCGCCGTGGAATTCCTGGAAAAGCCCATTGCCCTGCAGAAGCTCCTGGCCACGGTGAAGAAGGCCTTGAAGCACGACGCCCAGACCGTCAAGCCGCCCCTGACCCTGGATGCCCTGGCCAAGCTTCCCCTGCTCAAGGACCTGAAGAAGCGCCTGGAGCAGGCGGCCAAGAGCGCCCCGGTGCTGCTGCTCAAGGGCGGCGCCGGCGCCATCGCCGACATCTGCGCCCGCACCCTGCAGGCGCCCCATGCGCCCTGGCTCGACCTGGCCGCCGAATCCGGGCCCCTGACCCAGGAACGTCTGCAACAAGCCTCCGGCGGCATCCTCTTCGTGCCGGACCTGGCGGTCCTGGGCAAGCTGCAGCAGATGAACCTGGCCTTCGCCCTGGAGCGCCTGGAGAAGTACAAGCTGCAACTGGTGGTGGCCTGCCACAAGCCGCTCCAGTCCTTGCTCGAAGCCGGCTGGGATGCGGCTCTGGTAGCCCGTCTCGGCGAGGTCTGGGTGGCCCTGCCCCAGCTTTCCGCCCATGCCGACGAGGTGCCGGAAATCGCCGGCCTGCTGCTTTCCCACCTGATGGAGCGGGGCGAAGCGCCGGCCCGCCATTTCTCCAGCGCCGCCCTCAACGCCTTGCGCATGCACCGCTGGAGCGCCGATGGCTGGGGCGAATTGCAGGGCGCGGTGAAGAACCTGGCCCTCACCGCCCTGGAGGAGGAAATCAGCGCCGAGGACGTGGCCGGCCTGCTCCACACCACCGACGGCGAGGCCGCCAGCACGCCCCTGGAGCCCCTTTTCTCCCAGCCCCTGCGGGAAGCCCGGGACGCCTTCGAGAAGCTCTATTTCGAACACGTCCTGCGCCAGGAAGGGGGCAACATGACCCGGGTCTCGGAACGTTCCGGGGTGGAGCGCACCCACCTCTACCGCAAGCTCAAGCAACTGGGCGTCAGCACCGGCAAGCGCGGCGGCGAGGGCTGATCCGCCTGGGCGTGAAGCAGTCCACGCCCCGCCCTTCCCCGCCGGCGCTACACTCGACGCAATAGAACAGGTTCCCGCCGGCCGCCCCATGGCCGGCCCAGGACATTGGGGGAAGCATGAAGATCGTCATTCTCGGTGCCGGCCAGGTCGGCGCCAGCGTGGCCGAGGCCCTGGTGCACGAGGCCAACGACATCACCATCGTGGACAACGACCGGGAGCGCCTGGCCGCCCTGCAGGACCGGCTCGACCTGCGCACCGTGTGCGGCAATGCGGCCCTGCCGTCCATCCTCGGCGACGCCGGCCTGGACGATGCGGACCTGCTCATCGCCGTGACCCAGAGCGACCAGACCAACCTGGTGGCCTGCAAGATCGCCAAGAGCCGCTTCAACGTGCCGACCCGCATTGCCCGCCTGCGGGCCGCCGATTTCCTCGAGGACGAGCAGCTTCTCTCCGACGAGAACTTCGCCGTGGATTTCGCCATCTGCCCCGAGGAGAACATCACCGACTACATCGTGCGTCTGGTGGATTTCCCCGAGGCCCTGCAGGTGCTGGAGTTCGCCGAGGGCCGCCTGGTCATGGTGGCGGTGCGGGCCTACGAGGGCGGCGCCCTGGTGGGCAAGCCGGTGCGCAAGCTGCGGGAGCACCTGCCGTCCCAGGTGGATGCCCGCATCGCCGCCCTCTTCCGCCAGGACCAGCCCATCATTCCCGAGGGCGAGACGGTGATCCATGCCGGCGACGAAGTCTTCATCATTGCCGCCAGCGAGCACATCCGCCCGGTGCTGCGGGAGCTGCGGCGCATGATGCGGCCGGTGAAGCGGGTGATGATCGCCGGCGGCGGCAACATCGGCTACCGGGTGGCCACCGCCCTGCAGCAGCGCCTGGAAGTGAAGCTGGTGGAGCACAACCGCAGCCGGGCCGAATGGATCGCGCCACGCCTGGGCGACACCCTGGTGCTGTGCGGCGACGCCACGGACGAGGACCTGCTGGAGCAGGAGAACATCGCTGAGATGGACCTCTTCCTCGCCCTCACCAACGACGACGAAGACAACATCATGGCCGCCTCCCTGGCCAAGCGCCTGGGCTGCCAGCGGGTGCTGGCCCTGATCAACCGGCGCGCCTACGCCGACATGGTGCAGGGCGGCCCCATCGACATCGGCATTTCCCCGGCCCAGGTCTCCATCGGCACCCTGCTGGCCCACGTGCGCCGGGCCGACGTCTCCCAGGTCCATTCCCTGCGCCGGGGCGCCGCCGAGGCCCTGGAGCTGGTGGCCCACGGCGACCGCAATTCCTCCCGGGTGGTGGGCCGCAGCCTGGGCGAGATCCCCCTGCCCAAGGGCGTCACCATCGCCGCCATCGTGCGCGACCTGGAGACGCCGGAAATCATCGGCTACCAGGGCCCGGTGGGCATCCAGGCCTACGGCCACGTGGTCATCGCCCACCGCGACACGGTGATCCAGTCCGGCGACCACGTCATCGTCTTCTGCGTGAACAAGAAGCTGGTGCACAAGGTGGAAAAACTGTTCCAGGTCGGCTTCGGCTTTCTCTGACGGGGGCACCATGCAACGCTACTACCCGGTGATCCGCGTCCTGGGCATGATCATCCTGGTCTTCGGGCTGACCATGCTGGTACCCCTGGCCGTCTCCTGGATCATGGACGACGGCGCCCAGGCCGCCTACGACGAAGCCATCCTGGTGACGGTGGCCTCCGGCCTGCTGCTGGCCGGCGCCACCCGCCGCACCAAGGGTGATCTCTCGGTGCGGGACGGCTTCCTCATGGTGGTGCTGGTGTGGACCGTGCTGCCCCTCTATGCCGCCCTGCCCCTCATGTACCACGCGGACCTCTCCTTCACCGACGCCTATTTCGAGACCGTCTCGGGCCTCACCACCACCGGCGCCACGGTCATGGTGGGGCTGGACGATCTGCCCCTTTCCATCAACCTGTGGCGCTGCGAACTGGTGTGGCTGGGGGGCATGGGCCTGATCGTGCTGGCCGTGGCCATCCTGCCCCTGCTGGGCATCGGCGGCCGCCAGATGTTCAAGGCCGAGACCCCGGGGCCCATGAAGGAATCGAAGCTGACGCCGCGCATCGCCGAAACCGCCAAGGGTCTGTGGGGCGTCTATGTGCTGATCACCGCGGCCTGCATCCTGGGCTTCCGCTGGGCCGGCATGGACTGGGCCGATGCGGTCATGCACGCCTTTTCCACCATGGGCCTGGGTGGTTTTTCCAGCCACGACGCCAGCTTCGGCTACTGGGATTCCCCCGCCATCGAACTGGTCACCGAGTTCTTCATGCTCCTGGCCGGCATGAACTTCGCCACCCACTTCCTGGCCCTGCGCGGCCGCAGCATTTCTCCCTACCTGCTGGATCCGGAGGCCCGCTGGTTCCTGCTGGTCACCGTCGGCAGCGTGTTCGCCCTGGCGGTGTTCCTCAAATTTCACGAGGTCTATCCGGACTTCGCCACGGCCCTGCGCTTTTCTGCCTTCAACACTATCTCCATCGCCACCACCACCGGCTTCGCCAACACGGACTACAACCTGTGGCCCATGTTCGCCCCCCTGTGGATGCTCTTCCTCTGCAGCTTTGCCACCAGCGCCGGCTCCACCGGTGGCGGCATCAAGATGATGCGGGCCATCATCCTCTACAAGCAGGTGTTCCGGGAGCTGGTGCGGGCCATGCATCCGGCGGCGGTCTGTCCGGTGCGCCTGGGGACGGAGCCGGTGCCCCAGAACATCCTGTTCGCCGTGCTGGCCTTCGGCTTCATGTACATGGTCAGCCTGGTTTCCCTGACCCTGGTCCTGTCCTTTTCCGGGCTGGAGATCATCACCGCCTTTTCCGCCGTGGTGGCCATGGTCAATAACACCGGCCCGGGGCTGAACGAGGTGGGGCCGGCCACCAACTATCAGTCCCTCAGCGACTTCCAGACCTGGGTCTGCTCCTTCGCCATGCTCCTCGGCCGCCTGGAAATCTTCACCCTGCTGGTGGTGCTGACGCCGGCCTTCTGGCGCAAGTGAGGCTTGTCGATCTGGGGGCGGCTTGATCTATCCCAATGACAGGGGTGGGGGTTCCGAAGGATAATCCGGGTCTTTCTAGCTAACCCGGCGGAGCCCCCTGTGACCCGACCCCGCAACGACACCTTCCTGCGCGCCCTGCTGCAGGAACCCACCGATTACACCCCCCTGTGGCTGATGCGCCAGGCCGGCCGCTATCTGCCGGAATACCGGGAGACCCGGGCCCGCGCCGGCAGCTTCCTCGACCTGTGCAAGAACCCGGCCCTGGCCTGCGAAGTGACCCTGCAGCCCCTGGCCCGCTACGACCTGGATGCGGCCATCCTCTTCTCCGACATCCTCACCGTGCCCGACGCCATGGGCCTGGGCCTGTACTTCGCCGAAGGCGAAGGCCCCAAGTTCGAGCGTCCCCTGCGCGAAGAATGGGCCATCCGCGACCTGCAGGCCCCGGACCCCTACGAGCACCTGCGCTACGTCACCGACGCGGTGAGCGAGATCCGCCGCGCCCTGGACAACTCCGTGCCCCTCATCGGCTTCTCCGGCAGCCCCTACACCCTCTCCTGCTACATGGTGGAAGGCGGCTCCAGCGACGATTACCGGCATGTGAAGACCATGCTCTACAACCGTCCCGACCTGATGCACCGCATCCTCTCGGTGACCGCCGATGCCGTGACCTCCTACCTCAACGCCCAGATCGAAGCCGGCGCCCAGGCCGTGATGATTTTCGACTCCTGGGGCGGAGGTCTGTCCGCTGCGGCCTACGAGGAATTCTCCCTGCAGTACATGCGCCGCATCGTCGCCGGCCTGACCAAGGAGAAGGACGGGGAGAAGATTCCCTGCATCGTCTTCACCAAGGGCGGCGGCCTGTGGATCGAGAAAATCGCCGCCATCGGCTGCGATGCCGTGGGCCTGGACTGGACCATCGACATCGGCGAAGCCCGCCGCCGCACCAACGGCAAGGTGGCGCTGCAGGGCAACCTGGACCCCAATGTGCTGTTCGCCTCCCCCGAGGTGGTGCAGGCCGAAGCCAAGAAGGTGCTGGATTCCTACCACGCCGCCGGCGGCAGCAAGACCGGCCACGTTTTCAACCTGGGCCACGGCATTTCCCAGTTCACCCCGCCGGACCACGTCACGGCGCTGGTGGAAGCGGTGCACGGCCACAGCCGCAAGCTGCGGCAGCAGGGCTGATCCAGCCCTGCCCGGCGCTCCGCCCGGGGCGCCGGTCTGCAATCCCCCTCCCCGCCGCATGGCGGGGGGCGGCCTTCCCCACGGGGCCCCTGCCGTCAGCGGCTTCCCGCCTGCTTTTCCTCCCTGCTCCCGCCCTTTTCCCGTTCCCCTGCCCCATTCCGGGGATATCCGGCGCCCAGGGCCGTCCCCTGAAGTTTTTTCGCTCCTTCCCCTTGACTTATGCACAGAAAGAGGGCGCGGTGACGATTTGTTACAAAAGGCCGGCTATTACTTTGGGCATATTTGCAAGTCGTTGATTTATAAGGGTGATAGGAGTGCCTTATTTTGCAGCAAAGTGACAAAAACCCTTGCGGGGGGCCTGCTTAGCAAAATTATTCCGGCACAATCCACAAAGTTATCCACAGGAATTGTGAGTAAGTGAAAAAGTCCTTTCGGGCAAAGGGCTTGGCCCCTATTCAGGAGAAAGACGGCGAACTTGTGCCCCTAACTTGGGCTGAGAGTTGGGCTGCGCATTGGGCCGAGATCCCGCCCGTGGAAGCGGGGCCCGGCCCGGAAGATCCCCGCCGGTCCGCCGGCCTTTCCCAAAGGCCCCCGATCCCTTAAGCTTCCGGCCTTGCCGGTCTCATGCCGCCGGCCCCTTTGCCCATCCCCATGCCTGTCATCCGCGTCGCCCTCGACGTTCCCCTGCACCGCCAGTTCGACTACCTGGCCCCCGACGCCCAGCCCGACGACGTGGGCCGGCGGGTGCGGGCGCCCTTCGGCCGGGGCACGCGCATCGGCGTCATCACCGCCGTGCTCGGCGCCGACGAGGAAGGGGACCTGCCCCTGGACAAGCTGAAGGCGGCGGAAATCCTGCGGGATGACGTGCCGCCCCTGCCGCCGGACTGGTTCCGCCTCACCGAATTCTGCAGCAGCTATTACCAGGCCCCCATCGGCGAGGTCATGCTGGCGGCCCTGCCGGTGGGCCTGCGCCGTACCGATCCGCCCAAGGCCCGGGCGGTGAAGGCCAAGGTCAAGGCGGAGGCGCCCCAGGTGGCGCCCGAGCTGACCCCGGGCCAGGCCGAGGCCGTCGCCGCCGTACTGGCGGCGGGGGTGGGCACGGCGCCCCGTTTCGCCCCCTTCCTGCTCTACGGCATCACCGGCTCGGGCAAGACCGAGGTGTACCTGCGCCTGGTGGAGGCGGCCCTGGCCGGCGGCCATCAGGCCCTGCTGCTGGTGCCGGAAATCAACCTGACGCCCCAGCTGGAGGAGCGGGTGCGGCGCCGCTTCCCCGGCGTCGGCCTGGTCAGCCTGCACAGCGAACTCACCGAGGCCGCCCGCACCCGGCACTGGAAGGCGGCCTTCAAGGGCGAGGCCCGCATTGTCCTCGGCACCCGCCTTTCCATTTTCACGCCCCTGCCCGACCTGGGCCTGATCGTGGTGGACGAGGAACACGATCCCTCCTTCAAGCAGCAGGACGGCATGCGCTACTCGGCCCGGGACGTGGCCGTGTTCCGCGCCTGGCAGCGGGGCGTGCCCATCGTCCTGGGCTCGGCGACGCCGTCCCTGGAAACCTGGGCCAACGCCACCGGCGAGGGTATTCCCCGGCGCTACACCCTGCTTACCCTGGCGGACCGGGCCAACGCCGCCGCCTCCCTGCCGCCGGTGCGGCTGCTGGACACCCGCCGGGAGAAGCTCCAGGACGGCCTCTCCGCGGCCCTCCTGGCGGCCCTGCAGGTGCGCCTGGAACGGGGCGAGCAGAGCCTGGTGTTCCTCAACCGGCGCGGCTACGCGCCGGTGCTGGCCTGCCCCTCCTGCGGCTGGATTTCCCGCTGCCGCCGCTGCGCCGCCAACCTGGTGCTGCACCTGGCCGACCGGCGCCTGCGCTGCCACCACTGCGGCTTCGAGAACGGCATTCCCCGGGCCTGCCCCAGCTGCGGCAACCAGGACATCCATCCCTTCGGCCGCGGCACCCAGCGCCTGGAGACGACCCTGCAGGAACGCTTTCCCGAGGCCCGCATCCTGCGGGTGGACCGGGATTCGGCGAAGAGCCGCAAGCAGTGGGAAGCCCTGGCGGAAAAGATCCACGCCGGCGAGGCCGACATCCTGGTGGGCACCCAGATGCTGGCCAAGGGCCACGACTTTCCCCGCCTCACCCTGGTGGGCGTCACCGGCGCCGATGCGGCCCTCTTCGCCGCCGACTGGCGCGCCCCGGAGCGCCTCTTCGCCCAGCTGATGCAGGTGGGCGGTCGCGCCGGCCGGGCCGAACTGCCCGGCGAGGTGCTGATCCAGACCGAACACCCGGAACATCCCCTCTACGGCGCCCTGCAGCAGCACGACTTCGCCGCCTTTGCCGCCAGCCAGCTGGAAGAACGGCGCAGCGCCGGCTTTCCGCCCTACTCCTACCAGGTCATGCTGCGGGCCGAGGCGCCGGAGATGGGGCCGGCCCTGGAGTACCTGGCCCAGGCCCGGGCCCTGGGGGCCGACCTCAACGGCAACGGCCCGGTGCTGCTGTACGACCCGGTGCCCATGCGCATGGCCCGCCGGGCCAACCTGGAGCGGGCCCAGCTGCTCGCCGAATCCACCTCCCGCCCCGCCCTGCAGGCCTTCCTGGCCGAATGGCGGCCCCTGCTCGAAGGCATCAAGGCGCCCTCCCGCCTGCGCTGGCATCTGGAAGTGGACCCCCTGGAATTCTGAAGCCGGGGCGGCGGCCGTTGCCGGCCACACCCAGCCACATCCTGCCGCCAAGACCGTCCATCATTGCCGCCGGCAAGCCCGATGGAATACCCCCGCTCCGCTTCAACCCGCTGAAACACAAGCTTTTTTACATTTGGCAAGACTCTTGCAAAGGCTCTGGCCCGAGCCCATTCCGGGTCGGTTTTTTGTGGAGAGAAATCATGAGAATCCAGGATTGCCAGATGGATATCAGCTGTCAGCGCACGGCCAGCGAAACCCGGGAGAGCAGCTATGTCTTTCGGGTCGAGCGTGACGAGGAGTTCAAGAACATGATGAAAAGCTACGCCAACGACCGCAAGATCGTCGCTCAGGAGGTGGAGCCGAGGGCCTCGGCCATCGCCCTGGTGCCGGAAAGCTGGAGCAGCGGCGCCATCGCCAGCGGCGACGAAAGCCGCCGGCGCAGGGTTGACCAGCTGCTGCAGGAGATGATCACCCGGCTGTTCGCCATGCTCACCGCCGGCGACAAGGACTGCTGCTGCGACAAGGACGAGGACAGCGCCGGCCTGCCCGACCTGGGCCAGGGCAAAGGGGCGTCAGCCAGAACGCCGGCGGCGGGGGATTTTGAAGCCCAGCCCCGTATGCCCCGGGTGTGGGTGATGACCTGGGAATCGGAGACCAACCTCAAGGTGCGGGAAAGCGAATCCACCACGGTCTGCGCCAGTGGCAGCGTGCGCACCGCCGACGGCCGCTGCATCGACTTCGACCTGGAAGTGGCCATGCAACGCCAGTACGAGGCCGACTACCAACAGAAGGAAAGCGGTACCTGGGAACTGAAAGATCCCCTGGTGCTCAACTTCCCCGGCAAGGCGGCCGAGCTGGCCGACACTCGCTTCGACTTCGACCTGGATGCGGACGGCGACAAGGAGTCGGTGGCCGGCCTCGGCCGGGGCTCCGCCTTCCTGGCCCTGGACCGCAACGGCGACGGCGCCATCAACGACGGCCGGGAGCTGTTCGGCGCCCTTTCCGGCAACGGCTTCGCCGATCTCAAGGCCTACGACACGGACGGCAACAACTGGATCGACGAGGCCGACGCCATCTATTCCCAACTGCGGCTGTGGCAGCCCGGCGCCGACACGGCGGCAGCCGGAAAGGCGGGTCAGGAGGGCAAGAGCGCCGGCCTGCAGACCTTGCAGGAGGCGGGTGTGGGCGCCCTCTGGCTGGGCTCGGTGCAGAGCGAGTTCAGCCTCAAGGACGGGGACAACCAGCAGCAGGGCCAGGTGCGCCAGACCGGCGTCTGGCTGGCCGAGAACGGCGAGGCCGGTTCCCTGCAGCAGGTGGATCTGGCCACCACCTGAAGGGCTGGCCTCAGGCCTCTCCCGGGGCCAGTTCCGGCGTCCAGCACAGATGCCGGTTCTTGCCCCGGGCCTTGGCCTGGTACATGGCCGCATCGGCCCGGGCCATGAGCAGTTCCACGTTGTCGCCGTCCGCCGGGTAGAAGGCGATGCCGATGCTGGCGCCGACGCGGAAGCTGCGGCTGTCCAGCAGCACCGGCTCGTTGATGGCGGCGATGATGCGTCGCGCTGCCTCTTCCGTTTCTGCAATGCCCTGGCCGTTGTTGAGGTTCTCCAGGAGCACGGTGAATTCGTCGCCGCCCTGGCGGGAGACGCTGTCCACCTTGCGCAGCACGCTGGTGATGCGCCGCGCCACCTCCACCAGCAGGCGGTCGCCGGTGTTGTGGCCGGCGCTGTCGTTCACCGCCTTGAAACCGTCCAGGTCCATGAACATCAGGGCCAGGCCGGTGCCGTTGCGTTCGGCCCGGGCCAGGGCCTGGCAGACCCGGTCCTGGAACAGGTTGCGGTTGGGCAGCTGGGTTAGGCCGTCGAAATGGGCCAGGTGCTCCATCTGCTCGGCCAGATGCTTCTGTTCGGTGATGTCGGAAAAGACGTGCACGTAGTGGGTGAGGCGGCCTTCGCCGTCGCGCAGGGTCGAGATATCCAGCAGGCAGGCGAAGAGATGGCCGTCCTTGTGCCGCTGCCACACCTCCCCCTGCCAGAAACCACGACTCTGCAGGGCCTGGTGCATGTGGTGGTAGAACTCGGCGTCGTGCACGCCGGAGGCCAGCAGGCCGGGGGAATGGTCTTCCACCTCCTCCGGCGCGTAGCCGGTCATCAGGCAGAAGGCCGGATTGACGCGGAAGATGCGCTCGCTGGCATCGGTGACCATGACCGCCTCGTGGGTCTGGGCCACGATGGCGTCGGAGAGCCACAGCTGGCGCTGCTCTTCCCGCAGCTGGGTGAGGTCGTGGCCGATCAGGGCGACGTGGCTGATGTGGTCGCTGCCATCGTGTACCGGCACCGCGGTCCAGCGCACGGTGCGCTCGCCGCTGGGGTAGGTGGTGGTCTGTTCGGCCTCCTGCACCTGGCCGCTGCGCACCGTCTGCTCCAGCATCAGCTGGCGGCGCAGGGCATCTTCCGGCGTCAGCACCTGGTCCAGGGGATGGTGCTGCATTTCCTCGGCGCGGCGGCCGGCCAGGGTCAGGGCGGCGGGATTGAAATAGCGATAGTGGAAGTGGCCGCCGGGGTCCCGCTGCAGCATCACCATGGGATCGGGGGAGGCGGAGAAGACCGCGTGGGCCGCCTCCACTTCCTGCCGCGCCTGGCGCAGGCGGGCCAGCAGCCACCACAGGAGCAGCCCGGTGAGCAGCAGCGCGGCGGTGCTGGCGGCGGTGATGCGACGATAACTGCGGGCCCGCTCCTGGTAGGGCGCCAGGACCTGGGCCTCGTCGAAACCCGCCACCACGGATAGGGCCAGGCCCGGCATCTGGCCGTAGCTGTAGAGGCGCATGGTGCCGTCGAAGGAACTGGGGGCGCGGAAGCGCCCGTCGCTGCCCTGGTGCAGGGCCCGCAGCAGGGGGGCGCCGTCGCTCAGGGTCTGGCCGATGGCGGTTTCCTTGTCGGTGACGCGCACCCGCAGCACCCGGTCGTAGCCAATGAGGCCCAGCACGGTGCCGGCCTGCAGCCCCACTTCCTGATAGAAGCGGGCCAGGTACTGGGGGTCCACCGAGGCCACGGCGACGCCGGCGAAGCTGCCGTCCTGGTGGTTGAGGCGGCGCGAGAGCTGGATCGACCACTTGCCCGAGGCCCGGCCCAGCACCGGCTTGCTGATGAAGACCTGGCCGCTGTCCCGGTCCACATGGACCTGGAAGTGCTCCCGGTCCTTCAGGTTGACCTGCTTGAAGGGGACGTTGCTCCACTGCAGTTCGCCGTCGGCCCCGATCACCCCCAGCTGGACGAAGATGGAACTGTGCTCCAGGGCCCGGCGGAATTCGCTGAACTCCCGGGTACCCGGCCGCTCCTCGAACTCGGCCTTGAGCAGGCGGAGAATCTGGTCCGCCGTGGTCAGGGTGTTGTGGCTGTGTTCCTGGAAGGTGCGGCGCAGATAGTCCAGCTGGCGGTAGCCGTGTTCCAGCTCCCGTTCCTTCTCGTGGGCGAGGATGATATCCACCGCAGCCCACAGCAGGGCGCTGAGGAGCAGGGCCAGCAACAGGGGCAAGGCCTCGACACCACGCCGGATGGGGCGCAGGGAGACCTGGGGTCTGATGGGCGCGTCAGTCTTCATCGGCACGTCCTGTGGCCATGGGAGCCGCTCCTGGCGGTGCATTCCGCCTATATGACTTTAATCCCATCCTAGTATGCCGATGCCGGCAAGGTTTAACGTACGTCAAACAATGGGCATTCAGTCGCGGCGCGGATGCCAGGTGGTGGCGGCCGCGGCAGCCGCCTGGGGATTGGCCCGCAGCCAGTCGGCCCGCTGCCGCAGGCGCCGGCTCCAGTCCGGGGTCAGGCCCGGGGTGGCGGCCAGGTGCTCCAACAGTTCCAGGGGCGGCCGGTGGATCTGCCAGCCCTGCCACAGTTCGGCCAGGGACACCGGGTCCGGGTTGCGCGCTTCCAGTTGCAGGGCATCGCCCACCCGGGCCGAGCCCGGGGTGAGGACGCGGAAATACCAGCCGGTGAGGCCGTGCTCGGCGATGTGGGCGGCGATGCCGTCGGCGCCGTGGCGGGAGTCGATTTTCCAGCAGGGGGAGCGGGGCTGGGAAACCTGCAGGCGGGCGCTGCCGAAGACGTAGATGTCGCCGACGCAGACCTGGGCCTCGTCGGTGCCGGCCACCGCCAGGTTTTCCCCCAGGCTGCCGGGTACCAGGGTGCTTGCCGCCTCGGGAAAGGCCGCCGCCAGCTTGCCGTAGTGGTCGCTGGGGTAAAGATGGACGGCCTTCTCCGGCCCGCCATGGACGCGCCGGTCGGCCTGGGCGTCGCCCTCCAGACCGAGGGGGCCGATGGCCAGCGGGCCGTCCACGGCATTCTTGTAGATAGCCGTGGGGCGGCCTTCCGGCAGGGCGGAAACGGGACCGACGGCGAGGCGGGAGACGATCAGGGCCATGCTTTCACTTTCAGGCAATCACCACAGCCAGGCGGCGCCCCGCACTCCGGAGGAGTCGCCGTGCACGGGCGGCAGCAGGCGGGTGGCGATGTGGTCGGAAAAGACGTGGGGTGCCCACAGGCGGGGCACGTTGGCATAGAGCCGTTGCAGGTTGGACAGACCGCCGCCGAGGACGATCACGTCCGGGTCCACGATATTCATCACCGTGGCCAGGGCCCGCGCCAGACGGGCTTCATAGCGCTGCAGGGTGGCCTCGCAGCGGGCGTCGCCGGCGGCCGCGGCGGCGGCGATGGCGGCCGTCTCCATGGCTTCGCCGCCGTGGCGTTGATGGTCGGCCGCCAGGGCCGGGCCCGAGAGATAGGTTTCGACGCAGCCGTGGCGGCCGCAGTAGCAGGGCGGCAGGGGCAGGTCGTCGGCTCCGGCGCCGGGCAGGGGGATGTGGCCCCACTCGCCGGCGATGCCGTTGGCACCCCGCAGCACTTGGCCGTCGATGACCAGGCCGCCGCCGACCCCGGTGCCGAGGATGACGCCGAAGACGCAGCGGGCGCCCCGCCCGGCCCCGTCCATGGCTTCGGACAGGGCGAAGCAGTTGGCGTCGTTGGCCAGGCGCACCGGCCGCTGCAGCAGGGCCTCCAGGTCCCGACCCAGGGGCTGGCCGATGAGGCAGGTGGAATTGGCGTTGCGGATGTGGCCGGTGAGGATCGATTCGCTGCCGGGCATGCCGACGCCGACGCTGCCCGTCATCTGCAGCGCCGCTTCAGCCTCCCGCACCAGGCCTGCCACCGCCTGCAGGGTGGCGCCGTAGTCGCCCCGGGGCGTCGGCACCCGGCGGCGCAGCAGCTCCCGGCCGTCGTCGCCCAGGGCAATGATCTCGATCTTGGTGCCGCCCAGGTCGATGCCGAGACGCACGGTCACGCCCTCGGCAGCCGCAGAGGCGGGGTGGTCGCTATGGTGCGGATGGTGGCGGGGATGGGCATTGCAGCGTCGGCAAATGGCAGGCGGGCCATTCTGGCACAGGGGCGGGAGCGGGAAAAGCCGGCCGGGACGCGGGGCAGCCCGCATTGGCGTTTGCCAAGTCGGACGGCATAATCCCCGGGCTCGTAGCCTTGTCTTTTACTCCATCCCTTTTTTGGAATCCCCATGCGCTCATCAATCCGCAACCTGCTGCTCCTTGTCCTTCTGCTCGGGGGCTCTGCAGCCCTGGCCGAGCCGGCCAGCGAAGCCTCGGTCCGGCGCCTGCTGGAGGTGACCCAGGCCCGCGCCCTGTTGCAGCAAGTGCAGCAGCAGGCCCAGGGCATGATGCAGGGCCTGGCGCAGCAGAGCCTGCGGGGCAAGTCGCCGACCCCGGCCCAGGAGGCGGCCATCACCCGGATGACGGCGCGCATGGTGGCCCTGATCCAGGAGCAGTTGTCCTGGGAGCGCCAGGAGCCGATGTACATGCGCCTTTATACCCAGACCTTCACCGAGGACGAAGTGGCCGGCATGCTCGCCTTCTACGAAACGCCGGCGGGCCGCGCCACCATCGAGAAGATGCCCCTGGTGCTGCGTCAGATATCCCAGGAGTCCCAGCGCTCCATGGCGGAAATGGGCGCCCAGCTGAAGGCAATCCAACGGGATTTCGTGGCCGAGATGCAGGCCGCCAGCGGCAAGCCCTGAAAGGATTTTCCTCGAAAAAAAACCGGCCCCTCGGGGCCGGTTTTCGTTTGGGCGGAAAGAACCGCCCGGCTTACTTCTTCCAGGCGTCGGCCTGCACCAGGGAGTCGTCGCGCCAGGCTTCCCGGGCGGCCTTGTTGGCCATCCAGTTGGGCATGAAGGTGAAGGCTTCGTCCAGCAGGTGCGGGGTGTGGCGGCCGGGGGAGTAGCGCAGGGAACGCTCGTAGTACTCCTGCAGGGCCGGCTTGAAGTTGGGGTGGGCACACTTCTCGATGACCACCTTGGCCCGGGCCTTGGGGGAGAGGCCACGCAGGTCGGCCAGGCCCTGTTCGGTGACGATCACCTGCACGTCGTGCTCGGTGTGGTCCACGTGGGAAACCATGGGCACGATGCAGGAGATGGTGCCGCCCTTGGCGCTGGAGGGGGTCATGAACATGGAGATGAAGGCGTTGCGGGCGAAGTCGCCGGAGCCGCCGATGCCGTTCATGATGGAAGTGCCCATGATGTGGGTGGAGTTCACGTTGCCGTAGATGTCGGCTTCGATGAGCCCGTTCATGGCGATGACGCCCAGGCGGCGGATCACTTCCGGATGGTTGGAGATCTCCTGGGGCCGCAGGATGATCTTGTTCTTGAAGTCCTTCAGGTTGGCGGTGAGATCGGCCAGGGCCTCGGGGGAGAGGGAGAAGGAGGTGGCGGAAGCACAGGTCATCTTGCCGCACTTCAGCAGTTCCAGCATACCGTCCTGCAGCACTTCGGTGTAGGCGGTGAGGTTCTCGAAGGGGCCGTCCTTGAGACCGGCCATCACGGCATTGGCCACGTTGCCGACGCCGGACTGCAGGGGCAGCAGATTGGTCGGCAGGCGGCCCATCTTCACCTCATGCTGGAGGAAGTCCAGGATGTGGCCGGCGATCAGCTTGGAGTTGGCGTCCGGCGGGGTGAAGGCGGAGTTGCGGTCCGGCTTGTTGGTTTCAACGATGGCGATGATCTTGCTGGGATCGACGTTGAAGTAAGGCTGGCCGATGCGGTCTTCGGTGCGGATGATGGGGATGGGCTTGCGGTGGGGCGGCAGGGCGGTGCCGTAATAGATGTCGTGCATCCCTTCCAGGTCCAGGCTCTGCCAGGAGTTCACTTCCAGGATGATCTTGTCGGCCTGGTCCAGCCAGGTCTTGTTGTTGCCGACGGAGGAGGACGGAATCAGCTTGCCGTCCTCGGTGATGCCGGCCACTTCCACCACGGCCACATCCAGCTTGCCGAGGAAGCCGCCCCAGACGAACTGGGAAACGTGGGACAGGTGGATGTCGATGTATTCCATTTCGCCGGCGTTGATGCGCTTGCGGCAGGTGGGGTCGGACTGGTAGGGCAGACGCATCTCGACGCCGTCCACCATGGCCAGGGCGCCGTCCAGTTCGGGGGCGGTGGAAGCGCCGGTCCAGACGCCGATCTTGAACTTCTTGCCGTTCAGATTGGAGTCCATGATGTGCTTGGCGAGGGCGGCGGGCACGACCTTGGGGTAGCCTGCGCCGGTGAAGCCGCTCATGCCGACGTTCATGCCGGACTGAATGAGGGCGGCGGCCTGTTCGGCCGACATGATCTTGCTGCGCATGGCAGCGTTAAGAATCCGGGTTCCGGACATGGGTGAAACTCCTGCTGTTGATTGTGGGTGTCAGCAACGGCCCGGACTTTCTTGGGTGGCCCGGGTCCAGCGGCTGGCTGGTCTCAAAGGTGATGCACGCCGGCGGGACGCGGATGGGCGTCCGTTAACGTGAAAAAACCGCCCGTGTTGCGGGCGGCCTCTCCGCAAGTCAGATCAGGCCGGCGAGCCGATCTGGGCGATCGCAGCCTCGTAGGCCGCGTGGGTGTCCTGGTGAGAATTCACCGAAATGTTCATGTCGTTGGCCAGGCCGTCGGCCAGGCCGTAGACCCAGCCGTGCACCGTCAGGTCCTGGCCCCGGTCCCAGGCATCGCGGACCACGGTGGCATGGCAGACGTTGAGCACCTGCTCGATGACGTTGAGTTCGCACAGGCGGTCCAGGCGGACAGCCGGGTCGGCGATGGCATTGAGCATGGCCAGGTGCTTCTGGCGCACGTCCTGGATGTGGCGCAGCCAGTTGTCCACCAGGCCGACGCGCAGGTTGTCGAGCACCGCCTTGACGCCGCCACAGCCGTAGTGGCCCACCACCAGGATGTGCTTCACGTGCAGCACATCGACGGCGTACTGCAGCACCGAGAGGCAGTTCAGGTCGCTATGCACCACCACGTTGCCGATGTTGCGATGGACGAACACTTCCCCCGGTTGCAGGCCGGTGATCTGGTTGGCCGGGACCCGGGAATCGGAACAGCCGATCCACAGGTATTCGGGATTCTGTAATGTGGCGAGGCGGTCGAAGAATTCCGGATCTTCGGAACGAATGCGTTCCGACCATATCCGGTTCTGTTCGAAAAGGTGGTCAAGACTGGATGCCATGCATGGCCTTCCATTACATAATTATGAATAACGGCATTTTACCCCATGGCGCCGGGTAGGTCGAAGGTCGGGGGCGAAGGGCCGGGAGAGGGGTAGAATCGAGGCCTGCACCAGGGCGCCAAGCCCAGGCCCGGCGGGCCCTGCCGCCACAGGAGAGCACACCATGATCGTCAAGTTCCAGTCCGTCGCCACCGCCGACATCATCACTTTCGCCGACGTGGCCCGGGTTCTGCTGAAAATTCTCGGCAAGGAGCCCACCGCCCGGGGCGTCATCGTGCCCGAAGACATGACCGAGGCCCTGGCCCGCCTGGCGGCCCTCTGCCACAAGGAAGGGGAAAGCGCCGAGGCGGCGCCGGACAGCGGCGTCGGCGTCGAGGCCCACGAACTGGTGGCCCTCTCCCAGCGGGTGCAGCCCTTCATCCGCATGTTCGACCGGGCCCATCTGGCGGGTAAGCCGGTGACCTGGACGGCGGCCAAGGATTTCTACGAAGACTGAAGGCGCCTTCAGCAGCTGCGCATGACGAAGACGATGGCCGCGGCGAAGGCCAGGGCCAGGATGCCGGCCACGGCGATGCGCCGCTGATTGTCCGGGGAGCGCTGCTGGCGTTGTGCTTCCACCAGGTTCACCACCTCGCCGATGAGCACCATGCCGCTCAGGGCCAGGCCGGCGGAGAGGTAGAAAAGGGTGACGATGGCGCCGTTTTCCGAGAGGCGGCACAGGTAGCCGGGGTAGAACTGGGGCTTGGCCAGGGACAGGTAGCCGATGAACATGACCAGACCGGCCGGCACCAGCACGGCCAGCAGCAGTTTCCAGGCGTGCTTGCTGAAGAGCCAGCGCACGCCCAGGATCAGGTCGCCCCACAGTGCCTTGAGTACGGACAAATTCCGCCCTCCCCGTTTGCCATTGGCTCCATCATAAGAGGGGACGGCCTCAGCCGCCATGGGTATTTACCCCGCCTCAGCCGGCGGGCTGGTCCACCATCACGTAGCGTTTTTTCACCGCCTCGATCACCTTGAACACCCCGCTGAAGCCGGCGGGAATGATGGCCGCCTCGCCGGGCCCGTATTCCCGTACCTCGCCGCTGTCGGCAATGAGTTGCAGCCGTCCTTCCAGCACCTGGAAGAACTCGTGGCGATGGGCGTGGAAGGCGATCTTCCAGGCCCCCGGCTCGCAGGCCCACACACCCATGGAAATGCCCTGCTGCTCATACAGCTCCCAGGTGGTGCGCCGGGGCGGCGCGCCGATACAGCGTTCCGGGGCCGGCTGGTCCAAGGTGGGCGCCGGCAGCGGGTCGGCGAAGTGGATGGCGCGGGGGGCTGTCATGGCGGGCTTCTCCACGATGCTCAGGCGCCGATCCAGCCCTGGCGCAGGGCCTGGGCGGTCCGGTCGGCCTTGGCAGTGAGGCTGAGCTTGGCGGTGTCGGCCGCCGGGGCGGCCAGGGTCAGGTTGGCTTCGATCAGTTCGTCGCGGCGGAAGGCGTGCAGCTGTACCTGATCCCCCGCCCGGTGGCGCTTGAGGCGCTTGTCCAGGGCGGCGGGGGTGAGCTTGAGGCCGTCCCAGGCGATCAGCACGTCGCCGGCCGAGAGACCCGCCGCTTCCGCCGGGCCGCCGTTGTACACGCTGGTCAGCTTCACCTCGCTACCCTCGCCGCCGGTCTTGGCCCCGAGGACAGGCAAGCTGGAAGCCGCTTCCCAGGCCAGGGTGACGCCGAAGGGCTTCAACAGCCGCTCCAGGGGCAGATCGCCGGTGCCCGTCACCGCCTGCTTCAGCCAGCGGGCGGCAGCCGCTCCGCCCACCTCGGCCACGGCGGCGAAGACGCTGTTAGGCCCCTCCTCCGCCACGCCCATGCCAGTACGGCCATGGCGCTGCCACAGCAGCTGCATCACCTGATCCAGGTTCGCCTTGCCGCCGCTCTCGGCCCGCAGCTTCAAGTCCAGGGCCAGAGCGATGAGGGAGCCCTTGGCATAGTAGCTGACCACGGCGTTGGGAGCGTTTTCGTCCTGCCGGTAATACTTGGTCCAGGCGGTGAAGGAGGATTCGGCCACGCTCTGCAGGTGGCGCCCCGGGCCCTTCTTCACGGCGCTGGCAGTCTTGGCCAGCAGGTTGAGATAGGTGGCGCTGTCGATGGCGCCGCTCTTCACCAGGCAGAGGTCGTCGTAATAGGAAGTGAAACCCTCGAAGGCCCACAGCAGGCGGGTGTAGGCCTCCTGGGTGAGGTCGTAGGGGACGAAGGCGGCGGGCTTGATGCGCTTCACGTTCCAGGTGTGGAAATACTCGTGGCTGCACAGGCCGAGGAAGGTGACGTAGGCCTCGGGCAGGGGGCCGCTGGCGGGTGTATTGCTGTTGGGCAGGTCGTCCCGGGAACAGAGCAGGGCCGTGGAGGCGCGATGCTCCAGGCCGCCGTAGCCGTCGCCCACGGCCATCACCAGGAAGACGTAGCGGTCCATGGGGGCCTTGCCGCCAAAGAGATCGATCTGCCACTCGCAGATGGGCTTGAGGTCGGCGGCCAGACGCTTCAGGTCCACGTCCGTGCGGCCGGTGACGGCGATGGCATGGGGCACGCCCCGGGCCTTGAATTCGACGAGGGCGAAAGTACCCATCTCCACCGGATGGTCGATCAGTTCGTCGTAGTCGGCGGCCCGGTAGCGGCCGAAGCCGTAGAGGTCGGCGGCGCCCTTCTCCCCTTTGGCCACGGGCAGGCTGGTGGCCACCCGCCAGGCGGCGTAGGCCTTGCCCTGGGGCTTCACCAGTTCCACCCGGCAAGGCCGGTCTTCCTGGCCCAGGGCGCAGAGAAAGACGCTGGTGCCGTTAAAGAAGCCGTGGCTGGCATCCAGATGGGCGCCCCGCACCGAGAGGTCCCAGGCGTAGACCTCCATGGTCACGCTCAAGGCGGTGCCGGCGGGCACCTTCTCCGCCTGCCAGGTGGCCTTGTCGATCTGGGTCAGGCCCACCGCCTTGCCGCCGGCACTGGCCTCGATGCGCACGATATTCTTGGCGAATTCGCGGATCATGTAGCTGCCTGGAATCCAGGTGGGCAGGGCAAAGCGTTGCCCCGCCGGGTCCGGGTCGGTTACGGTGCACGTCACCTGGAACAGATGGGCCTCGGGCCTGAGCGGCACCAGGCGGTAATCGACAGACGGCAGAGCGACGGAAGGAGTTTTCTTGGCCATGGGAATCACGCGGAGTCAGAGTGAAGGGCGGCGGGGCCGCCGCTGGAGCATGGCCGCCATTCTAGCCTGCCTGCTGCTGACCGCCCTCGCCCCCCTCCCGGCCCGGGCCGCCGGCACCGTGGCGGTGGACGTGGGCCACGGCCTGTGGGACTCCGGCGCCATCAGCGCCCGGGGCGCCACCGAATTCGACTTCAACCTCAACCTGGCCCGGGTGCTGCAGCCGGTGCTGGAAGCCCGGGGCCTCACGGTGCGTCCGGTGAATTTCGACGGCGAAATCGAAAGCCTGCAGGCCCGGGTGGATGCCGCCGCCGGCAGCGACTTCCTGCTTTCCATCCATCACGACTCGGTGGCCTCCTTCAAGCTCACCGCCTGGAACTGGATGGGCGAAGACCTGGACTTCGCCGACGAGGACCGGGGCTTCGCCCTCTTCATCTCCCACCGCAATCCCCGGCTGGAAGAAAGCCTGGCCTGCGCTTCCGCCATGGGGCGGGCGCTGCGGGCCCGGGGCTTCATCCCCGCCACCCACCACGGCACCACCGCCGCCGGCACGCCCCGGCCCTGGGCGGACGAGGAGAACGGGGTGCGCTTCTACGACACGCTGTTCGTCATCTCCCACGGGGCGATGCCGTCGGTGCTGTTCGAGGCGGGGGTGTTGAAGCATCGGGATGAGGAGTTGTTGTTGCGGGATCGTTCGCGGCAGAAGGTTATGGCAGACGGATTGGCGGAGGGGTTGGCGGCCTGCTTGGCTGTGGGGAAGTGAGGCTTCGGGAGAGGCAATGGGGACGGGCGTCTTCGGCATGGGGGTGGCCGAGAGTGGCGTGGATATTGTCTTTTTGGCCGATGGGGTTTGGGGATTCTTCAGGCGTGGTTTGTTGATTGACGGCTGTGTTCCGCGCCTGGCGCGCGTGTTCCTTTTCTTGCTTCCCCAAGAAAAGGAACCAAAAGAAGGGGAACCCTCACCCCCGGCCCTCCGGGCTCCCCTGCGCTGCTCAGTCGAGCGGGGCGGCTGCGGAACTCGGGCCTAAAGGCCCTCAAACAGTCCTCGCCGAAAGCCCCCCGCCCGCCTTGCGCTGCTCGGCGGGGGTGGAAGGGGGGACGCCCTCGTCAAAATTTAGTGCGCATTCCTTTGACATTATTCGTGATGGGGTCATAGGATGCTCCGAGGTCTTGATTCAATATTAAGGTTGTTGGCTACTGAGCTTTGGCCAGGTTTGATATCGCCAAATTGGGGGACTGGTCTGTGCAAAAATTTGTCGTAGAGAGCCTGAGAGACTTCGTTAGCACAACAGAGTTCTTTGATTTGCTGGCGGAGTTAGTTGTTTTTCGAGGACAAGCAATTAAGGGCAACTTGGTTCCAAGTATTGCAAGGCTAGATCCCAAGATTGATACCACTAAAGAAGAAAAGCAGATGTTGGAGCAACTACAGATATTGGGAGCCTCATATCTGTCAGGTGTGGAACACAATTCCTTAAATCTTTTGGTATTGGCCCAACATTTTGGTCTTAGAACTCGCCTCCTTGATTGGACAAGTAACCCGTTGGTTGCACTGTGGTTTGCCTGCGCAGATAGGGAACCGGGGGATGCTTACGTCTATGCGTTGATGGCGGATGGATTTCAGGAAAAGAATGTCTATTCACAGGACCCTTTTGAAACTACACAGACACGTGTTTTCCAGCCCCGATTAAATAACCCGAGAATCATTGCTCAGCATGGTTGGTTCACGCTTCATCGATACTCAAAGACCCAGAAAAAATTTGTGGGGATTGAACACAATTCGCATGCAAAGAACAATTTGATTGAGGTCCGCATTCCTGCTGAGAAGAGACAAGATATCGTTGGTTCGTTAGAACGCCATGGAATTAGTCGCCGTACTCTATTTCCTGATCTTGAAGGGCTATGCGCTCACCTGAACTGGAAGCATCAACCCGTTAAGATGTAAGTGGTCGTGGCACCGAAAGGCCCTGTGCGGCGCCGAGCAACGCAGCTTCTGGCGGGACAAGGGCGAGCACTGTTTGAGGGCCTTTTAGGCCCGAGTTGCGCAGCCCCCGCCGGAAGCGAGTAGCGCAGGGGACCCCGAAGGGGCGCCAAACCGGGCTCGCGTTTTCTTTGGCTCCTTTCTTTTGGCGAGACAAAAGAAAGGACGCCCGCGCGTCAGGCGCGGAACCCAGCCGTAAAACACCCCATCACGTCTGAGACGAAGCGACGCCTTCCGAGGCGAAGACCCCAAACCAACCTCAGAGAAAAATCGGCTCCGGCGTCAGCCCGACGCCAAACTTCTCCCGCACACCGGCCTGCACGGCCCCCATCACCGCCCCCACATC
>NZ_JBXAST010000022.1:0-50054 GCF_058809645.1 Azospira sp. MPR-E4
CGTCAGAAAAATGGGGCAACAATCAGGGGGCTGCGGGGGCCACGAGGAGCACCTTGCCGCTCATGCCGGCGATCAGCTCGGCAAAGCTGCCGTCGATGACGGCGGCGGCCTTCACCGACTGGCTGACCGGGTCCACCCGGGCGCCGATGCGGGTGATGCGGGCCGGATACTCCCGGGCGGTCTCGTCGATGCGGACCTTGAAGGCCGTGCCGGCCTTGAGCCAGGCCAGCCACTTGGAGGGGATGATGAATTCCAGTTCCAGGGCGCTGTCGTCCAGGATGTCGAGCAGGGCCTGGCCGGGCTGGACGAACTGCTGCTCCCGCACCCGCTGCTCGGCGACGCGGCCGGCAAAGGGCGCGCTGAGGCTGCATTTGGCCAGGGTCGCCTGCATCAGATTGACGTCGGCCCGGGCCTTGGCAGCTTCGGCTTCGGAGGTATCCAGTTCCAGCCTGCCGACCGAATTGAGTTCGGCCAGCCGGCGGTTGGCGCCATGGGTGCGCTCCGCCGCCGCCAGGGCGGCCCGGGCGCGCTGCAGCTGGGCCGACTGCAGGGAGCAGTCGAAACTGACCAGGAGCTGGCCGGCCTTGAAGTGCTCGCCCTCCTTCACCGCGATGCGGTTGATCTTGGCTCCCAGTTCGGCCCCCAGGGTGGTGTAGCGCCGGGGCGACAGTTGGGCGCGGATTTCCTGGCGCTCCAGGGCGCCACCACGGCCGGCCCCAGGCGCGGTCGGGGCCGTTGCCGCACCGTTGGCCGCGGGCTGGGCCAGAGCGGGCAGGCAGGCGCCCCAGGCCGCCAGGACGGCGCTCAGGGCCAGGGTGGTCCGGAGAGGCCGCCTCATTGGACGTACTGGGCCCGGGCCAGGGCGGCCAGGGCTCCCTGTTTCAACTGGCGCCATTCTTCGTTGGTCGCCGGCTTGGAAACCTGGCCGCTGTAGCTGGCCCGTCCCAGGGGGCGGCCGCTCACGTCGGTAATGGACCATTCGACCTGGGCTTCCCGCTTGCCGTCGCTGGGTACGCCCAGGATCAGGCGGCCGTTGGCGATCGCTTCGGCCTCGTCGGCCTTGTCGGCCCAGGCCACGGCGGCCGCGGCCTCGCTCTTCCAGTTGAGGGAGGGACCCCGGCTGGGCAGGACGAAGCTGCCGAGGAAGAAGCGGCGGGGCGCCTCGGCAGAAGCCGCCTCAATGGCGGCCGACGGCTCGGCCGTCTGGGCCGGGGCAGCGACGGTAGCGGCAACCGGCTCGACCGCAAGCGGCGCGGGCGCAGCGGATACCGGCGCAACGGCGGCCTCGGCCTTGATGGCTGCCACGGCCAGGGCGGGGGCAGCCGCCTGCTGTTGCAGCAGGCTCTCGTTCCAGTTGCCCATGGTCTTGGCCACCACCGGCACCAGTTCGCCGAGACTGATGGCGTTGAGGTCGTCCACCCGGGGTTCCAGGCCCAGGGTGGCCTGCAGCTTGCCGTTGGCGGCATAGACCTGGGACAGGGCCTGGTAGCGGCGCAGCAGGCTGACGATGGCGGCTGTGTTGTTGGAGATGCGCTCCAGCTTGCTCTGGGCCTGCACCGCCTCCCGGTTGGCGCTGTGCTCGAAGATGCGCTTGTCCACGCCCCAGATGGCGTCGGAACGCTCGAACAGGCGGTAGGCATTCTCGTACTGCTGACGGGCCAGGTGCACCTGGGCCAGGACGGCCATCTGCACCGCCATGCGCTTGTGCTCGGCCAGCTTTTCCGAGGCCTCGGAAAGGTTGATGGCCGTCGGCGCGGACAGCACATTGAACAGGTTCCAGCTCAGCTGCATGCCGGTTTCCTGCCAGCTCTGGTTGATCAGATAGGAGTTGTTGTCGTGCTTCCGGGCGTAGGTGAAGCTGAGGCCGGGGAAGAGCCGCAGCAGGGACTTGCGGGTTTCGGCCACGGCGATGCGCACGTTGTAGAAATGCTCCCGCAGGTCGGCGTTGTTGCTCACCGCGGCCTCTTCCATGACCTCGACGGGCAGAGCCTGGAAACGGGGCGTCAGTTCGTCGGCGGCCGGCTCGGCCAGGCGGAAGACGGAACCGGGCGGCAGGTTGATGAGGGCGGCCAGTTCGATGCGGGCGGCGGAAAGCTCCTGCTGGATGCTTTCCAGGATGCGCAGGTTTTCCAGGACCGTGCGCTGGTAGCGCAGGGCATCCATGGGGTTGCGCAGCTTCTCGGCCTCGGCCTGGCGGGAGTCGCCCAGGGCGGCCTCGGCCATGGCGATGGTCTGGCGCAACTCGCCTTCCAGCTTCTGGGCGCAGGCGGCGCGCCAGTAGGCGCTGCGCACGTCCTGGATCAGGTTGTGCATGGCCTTGCGCCGGCGCTCGGCGGCAATCAGCACCCGGTCGCCGTTCTGCTTGGCGTTGAAGTAGCTGACGCCGAAATCCAGGATGTTCCAGGTCAGGCCCAGGTCCGTGGTGGTGTGGGCCCGGTCGGAGGAGATGTACGGATTGGCCAGGGAAGGCAGACCGGTGACCGAATCCTTGGCGCGGGAGATGCTGTCGTTGTCCCGCTCGGAATAGCCGGCGGAAGCCACCAGCTTGGGCAGCATGTCAAAGCGGCTGAGATCGGCCTGGCCCATGGCCACGGCCTGCTCCATCAGGCGGCTGCGGTGGTCCAGGTTGTACTTGAGGCCCCGGGCCACGGCTTCAGCCAGGGTCAGGGGCTGGGTGAGGGGCTCCACCCCGATCTGGGATGCGGCCCGGTCGGCCTGGGCCAGCTGTTGTTGCTCACTCCGGTCGAAAACCTCGGGCAGGGTCGAGCAACCGGAGAAAAGGGCCGCCAGGGCCATGGGGGCAAGAACGGAAGGGGCAATCCGGAAGGGCTTTTTCGCCATCTAATAATTCTCCAAAGGTTACATCTCCCGCCGGAACGGGTGCTTTGAAGAATGGTAAAAAAACGCTGGCGAATAAGGCTGACCTAGCCTGTTTTATGCTGGCGAAGGCTGTCAGCCGGGCCATTCTTTTTCAGGCAGTGCGGAATATTTCACGGATGAAGGCCCTGCCGTTGCACGACCGGGCGAGAAGACAAAACCGCTCTCAGGGTTCGATACGGATTTTGTCGATGAAGGCATAGCCCTGACCCCGGGCTGCCCGCACCGGCGACTCGCCGTCGCCGGCATCGAGCTTGCGGCGCAGGCGGCTGATGGTGGATTCGAGGCGGCGGTAGTCGAAGTCCAGGGCCGGCTTGCCCTGTACCGACGCCAGCTGGTGCCGCGGCACCGTCTGCCCCGCCGCCTCGGCCAGCACCTGCAGCACCCGGTTTTCCGCCGCCGTCAGGGTCTGCAGGGTGCCGCCGGGGCTGCGCACCTGCCAGCGGGCCGGATAGAAGACCCACCCCTCCTCCGGCACCTCCTCCCGGGGCGGCAGGCGGCGCAGCACGCTATCCACCACGGCCACCAGTTCCCGCATGTCCACCGGTTTCACCAGATAGGCGTCGGCACCGGTCTCCAGACCGGTCACCCGGTCCTCCAGCCCGCCCCGGGCGGTGAGCATGACGATGCCCAGCCCCGGCTGGTCCCGCAGGCGCCGGGCGATGGTCAGGCCATCCTCCCCGGGCAATCCCAGATCCAGCACGACCACGTCGGCGGGATGCGCTGCCAGGCAGGCATCCAGTTCCCGCCCGTCCCGGGCGCCGCTCACCTGGTAGGCGGCCTGGCGCCCGAGGTGGAACAGCACTTCATCCAGGAGGTCCTCATTGTCTTCGACGACGACGATATGCTTCATGAGTCTTCGCTTTCCAGGTGGTCGGGAATGGTCAGGGGCAACCAGCAGACGAAGCTGGCGCCGGGATTGCGGGCGGTGTCCAGGTACAGCCGGCCGCCGTGCTGCATGACGATGCGGCGGGACAGGTACAGCCCCAGCCCCAGGCCGGGCGTGCCGGAGGACTCGCCGACCCGATAGTATTTTTCAAAGATCTTTTCCGCCAGCCCCGGGGGCACGCCGGGGCCGCCGTCGCTGATGCGCCAGTTCCAGCCGTCGCCCTCCCCTTCTTTCGCCGGCGTTATGTCGATACGTACCGGCTGCTCCCCGGCACCGTACTTCAGGGCATTTTCCAGCAGGTTGCGCAGGACCACCCGCAGCATGACCTTGTCACCGTGGATGCACGGCGCAGCAAGCGGCGCCTGAATCGTCACCCGCTCCCGCACGTCCTCGCTGAAGTCATCCAGCAGATTGCGGCTCAACTGCAGCAGGTCCAGGCGTTCCACCTGGGCCAGCCAGCGCCCGCTCATCATCCGCTCCTCCGCCAGGCAGGCCTGCAGCAGTCCATCCATGCGCTGCACGGCGCGCTGGATGCGGTTGTAGCGGCGCTGGCGGGGTTCCTCCGGATGGCTGTCGAGCATCTCCAGGGATTGCAGGGAGGCGGAAACGATGGAAATGGGCGTCCGCAGTTCGTGGGCGATCATGCCGAGGAAGCGGCCCTGTTCTTCCCGTTGCAGGCGCTCCCGCTGGGCTTCGGCCTCGGCCTGCAGATGGCGCCGGTTGGCATCGCTGATGCGCAGCAGCACCCCGAACTCGAGCAGCAGCAGATAGACCAGGGTGACCAGGGAATGGCCGTTGATCAGCGCCAGGGAAACGGGCCCCAGCCCCAGGATGCCGACCAGATGTACCGAACTGACGCCGATGTAGAGCCCCAGGGCAATGACCTCGATCCAGTTGCCCAGCCCCCCCTGGCGCCAGCGCTGGCGGCAGGGCCAGTAGGCCAGGGCGTTGCTGATCAGTCCGGTCAGCATCAGGAGCGGCGCCATCACCGGGTACCAGCCCAGGGGTACGCTGAGGGCGGTGAGCAGGGCAATGACAATGCACATCCGGAAAAAGGCGCTGATGCGGGGGAAGTGACGGCGCAGCTGCAGCAGCAGGTCGAAGAAGCGATAGGTCTGGGCCGTCCCCAGCCCCACCAGGATGCCGATGAGGCTGTCCGCCCAGGCCGGATGGTGTGGCATCAGGTACTGGGCGGCGAACCCCTGCATGGTGAAAATCACGGTCAGTTGCAGGAAGGCCAGCAGGGCGAAGTTCAGATGCAGGGGTTCGCGGATGTAAAGCCAGGCACAGAGGCTGAAAATTCCCGCGGCCAGGATCAGGCCGTTGCCGACGCCGAACAGCAGGTATTCGCGTTGCACCTCTGCCGTGTAGCCATCGGCCGGCCACAGGGAGAGGATGGCGGCCAGGGTGCTGGTGGAAGAGAGGCGCACATAGTAGGTGCTGCGCCCCGGCGGCACCTGCAGGTTGAAGACGAAGCCCCGGTAAGCCACCTCCCGGGCGGCGAAAGGTTGCCGATCGCCGGCCTGGCGCTGGCGGAAGCCGCCGGCCCCGTCGGGCTCGAACAGTCGCAAGTCGTCCAGATAGGGCGGCAACACCTCGAGCAACCAGTCGCCCCGGGCCTCCGCCGACCGCTCCAGGGTGAAGCGCAACCAGATGGCGCTGCCGCCATAACCGGCAGCCAGATTGCCCGGCAGGGGGCGGAAGCGGGCCGCTCCGTCCTTGCTGACCGCGGCGATGTCCAGCGTGGAAGAGGGATCCTCCAGCATCTCCAGATAGCCCTCGCCCAGGGCCAGGGACCGGGCCTCGACCGGCAACTGCAGCACGCCCCCGGCAACGGCCCCGCCGGGGCTCGCCAGCAGCAGAAGAAGCAGGATCAGGGGCAGCAGGGGGCGCATGGGCGCAAGAGCATAACCGCAAAAGCACCGGCTCCCCAAAAGTGAAAAGGGGCGTCCCTGACTCGGGACGCCCCCGGCAAAGGGAACGGCTGACTGCTCAG
The DNA here is from genome assembly GCF_058809645.1 of Azospira sp. MPR-E4. Lineage (NCBI taxonomy): Bacteria > Pseudomonadati > Pseudomonadota > Betaproteobacteria > Rhodocyclales > Rhodocyclaceae > Azospira > Azospira sp. MPR-E4. Next base: position 5,763 of record NZ_JBXAST010000022.1, read on the forward strand.
GCAGAGGTGGAAATGGAACTCAGCAGCTGGGAGAAATTGCTGCCACTGCCGCTGCCGTAGGACTGCACCAGGTCCATGATCCGCTTCAGCACGGCGGCCTCGTTGGAGGCCGAAGTGCTGCCGGAATCGCTGGAGGAGAAGCTGTCGCTGGAGGTCTGGCTGGACTCCTGGTAGGCCATCGCTTCCTGCTGGGTCACCTTGCCGTCGCCATTGGCATCGGCCGCATCGAAGTTGCTGGAGATGGTGTTGAGCAGTTCCGACAGCTTGCTGTCGGAGGTGTCACTGGCCATGGATTTCACCTGATCCAGGGTCAGGCCTTCGTCGCCACCGCGACCACCGGGAGGCAGGGGCGGCATGCCGTTGGCCGCAGCCGTGGCGCTACCGGAACCGGCGGCATCGGCGGACTCCTGGTAGGCCATGGCTTCCTGCTGGGTCACCTTGCCGTCGCCGTTGGCATCGGCAGCATCGAAGTTGGCGGCCAGGCTGTTCATCAGTTCCGACAGGTTGCTGTCGTCGGTGGCACTGGCGATGGCGCTCAGTTCGTCCTGGGTGTAGCCCTCGTCTTCTTCGCCTTCTGCAGGCGGAGGCGGCGGCGGGCGCATGCCGCCGCCCTGGGCGGCACTCATGCGACTGGCGTTGAACTGGCTGTCCAGTTCGTCGGCCAGTTTCTGCAGGGTGGAGGACATCTCGTCCTTGGTGACCTTGCCGTCCCCGTCCCCGTCCAGGGTGCTGAAGACGTCGTCCACGCTGGCCGAAGAGTCGGAACCGAGACCGCTGAGGGCGGACTCCAGATCGCTCTTCTCCAGGTAACCCTGCCCCTTGGTATCGAGTTTGGAAAAAATATCCTCGACCATCTTCGACGGATCGGGACGCCGATGGCTGCTGATGCCGGCGTATTGCGCCGCGCTGCTGCCTACGCTGGAAATGCTGGACATGACAGTTCCTTTCAGGGAATGACTCAAGCGGATTCATGCAATGGACGGTCTCGCCGCCATGGGCAAAGAACAACTGCCACCGGGAGTTCCGTCGCTACAGTTCCTACGCAAGGATTCGGCCTGAAAAGGCCTGAATTTAGGCCTAAAAAGGTAAATTATGGTTAAGAATGGTCAAGAGAAATCCGAGCGTCGAAAAACCTTGAGTATTTGAAAGATTGAAGCGCCGGAAAAGGCTTCTACCTAGCCACTCAGATACGACTAACAAAAACAACGATTCTTTATAAATCAATAAATTGAAATGCTTAACAAAACTTAACAATCGACAAAACCAGACTATCGTACATAAACGGCAATACTTGCCGAATGGCTGGAGAATATTGCCGCTCACCGCCGTTGCAGCCGGGCGGCTTCGTCGAGCCAGGCGGGAGCATTGCGTTCCAGCCATTCCCGGGCGATGGGGTCCTGCCGCACCTGCTCGTCCAGCCAGGCGGTGCTGACGTGCTGAACGTAGAGGCGCTGGCGTTTGCCGTCGTTGCCGCCGCCCATGCCCGGACCGCCGCGATCTCCACCATCCATGCCGCCCCCCGGCCCACCCATGCCGCCGGAAGGACCGCCACCCATACCGCCACCGGGACCGCCCATGCCGCCCCCCATGCCGCCTCCGGGGCCACCCATGCCGCCACCCCGTCCGCCGCCCATGCCACCACCGGCACCGCCGGATGCGCCATCGGGAGCCCCCTTGCCGGCCGTTGCCCCAGCGTCATCCGCACCACCGGCAAAGAGGCGGTGGTTGGCGCCGTAGAGCAGCAGCAGGGTGGCCCGGCCTTCCGGCAAATAGCGGAAGGGAGCCTGCCGTGCCGCCGGATTGGTCACCAGGCCATAGCTGTCGCTGTCGTCGGAGCCGGTCACCAGCAGCACCGGCGCAGCTACCGCCCCGTAGCGCTGGGCGAAGCCGCCGGCCAGGCCGTCCACATGGGGGCTCAGGGCCAGCACCGCCGCCACCCGCTCCAGGGGTGGCACCAGGGCGGTGCCGTTGCGCCCCCGTTCCCCGGCCAAAGCCAGGGCCGTCTGGGCGCCCAGGTCGTAACCGGCCAGCACCGGGCTGCCCGCATCGAGGCGGGTCCAGGGCCCCTGGCCGGCGCCCTGGCGCCGGCGGACTTCGGCCAGCACCCGCGTCACCAGGCGCGCCCGGCGTTGCAGGGCAGGCTGGGCAAAGGCTTCCCGGGCCAGGTTCTGGAAATCCGCATTGCGCGCCCGTTCGCTGCGCAGGGCCGCCGGCCCCTGCTCTTCACCCTGCAGGGAGAGCACGCCATAGCCCGCCTCCGCCCACTGCTGGCGCCAGGCCAGGCCGGCATCGGCACTCTCCCCCAGGCCCGGCATGTAGAGCAGCAGGGGAAAGGGGCCGCTTTCCCTGGGCATGAGCAGGGCCACATCGACGCTGTCCTCCTCCAGGAACCAGGTCTGGCGCAGGCTTTCGCTGCCGAAATGCCGTTCCGGGCGATAACCCCGCTCGGCCAGGCGCCGTTCCGCGCTGTCGTCGGGCCGGGGCCGGGAATTGCCGCAGGCGGCGAGCATGCTCAGCAGCAGGGCACCGCCACCAAGGGAGAGGAAGCGCCGGCGCGGCACGAAGGGAGGATTGCGCAAGGCCATGTCAGCTCCGGCGGGGTTCGGGCCGGGATTCGGGACGACCGTCGCGCGGAGAGACAGGCTCGCCGCCCCGACCGGATTCCCATTGCCGCTCCCGCTTCTGCCGCAGTTCCTCGACCTGGCGCCGCTGTTCCGGCGTCAGCACCTCCAGGGCCTGGCGTTCGCCGCGCAGGCGCAGCAGGGTCACTTCCGCCCAGGCCTTGGCCCGGGCATCCACCAGGCTACGCAGGCGGCCTTCGTCGCCCCCGGCGGCGGCGCGCAGGTCCGCGTCGGCCTTCTGCAAAGCCTTGCCCTTGTCGCGCATGACCCGGGCCTGGTTGAGGAAGAGGTCGAACAGCTTGTCCTTCTGGGCCTCGCTCAGCTGGATCTCCCGGGGGAAGAGCATGGCCGGGCCGAAATCGGCGCCGGGAAAGCCCCCCGGGCCCAGGCCATCGCCGTAGCGGTGTTCGCCCTCGGGCGGCAGCATGGGGCAATGGCCCGGTACGGCCATGGGGCCGTCGGCGCGGGCGGAGAAGGAAGCGGCCAGGCTGAGCGCCAGCAGGGCCGAGACAACGGTGGATCGCAGATTCATGATCGGACTCCTCAGGGGAAAACGGTGGGAAGGTCGGGAAGCTGGCTGCTCCGTGACGGAGGTGGCGGTCTCGACATGGAGCCATGGTCGTACCGGCGGCGGTAAAGGGCGGTTCGCCCACTGTAAAGGCTGGTAAAACTTGTAACCGCAAGGCCGGAGAGGCACTTGCGGCGGCTATCATGGCGTCCGTAATCCCCTGTTAATTCGAGACAAGCATGACCAAGCTGCTACTGGTAGACGACGACACCGAACTGGCCAACATGCTCCGGGAATATCTGGAGCGGGAGGACTTTTCCGTCACCCTGGCCCACGACGGCGAAGCGGGGGCCGCCGCCGCCCTTTCCGGCGATTACGCCCTGGCGGTGCTGGATGTGATGATGCCCAAGGCCAGCGGCATGGACGCCCTCTCCCGCATCCGCGCCGCCAGCGACATGCCGGTGATCATGCTGACCGCCAAGGGCGACGACATCGACCGCATCATCGGCCTGGAGATGGGCGCCGACGACTACGTGCAGAAGCCGTGCACGCCGCGGGAACTGGTGGCCCGCATCCGGGCGGTACTGCGCCGCTTCCAGACCAGGGAGAGCGCGGACGACATTCCCGCCCAGATCCGGGTCGGCCCCCTGACCCTGTGGCCCGCCCGCCGCGCCGCCCAGTGGGGCGAGGCGCCCCTGACCCTGACCAGCACCGAATTCAACCTGCTCCAGGTCCTGGCCCGCAACGCCGGCAAGGCCGTAAGCAAGCCGGACCTCTCGGAGCAGGCCATGGGCCGGCCCTTGAGCCGCTTCGACCGCAGCATCGATGTGCACATGAGCAGCATCCGCCACAAGCTGGGCCTGCGGGAAGACGGCCGCACCTGGATCCAGACGGTGCGCGGCATCGGCTACCAGCTCACCCGGGAGTAGGGTTTGAGCCGCCTCTTCTGGAAGTTCTTCGTCACCTTCTGGCTGACCCTGCTCACCGCCAACATCATCGTCGGCGGTCTCATCTGGCTGCACCGTTCCGCCGAATTCGAGCAGCAGCAGGGCAGCCGGCCCGGCCAGCCGCCGACCTTCATGCTCGGCGTCGCCGCCAGCCTGCTGCAGCACGACGGGGAGGAGTCCCTCAAGCAGCTGCTGCGGGACTGGCAGCAAAGCCATCCGGAGCCCATCTATGCCGTAGACGCCCAGGGGACGGACCTCCTCGGCCGGCCTGTCCCGGAAGGCGCGCTGAATAAGGCCCGCCAGGGCATCCGTGACGGACAGCCCGGTCCCTGGCGCCTGGCGCAGCGCTCCATGAGTTCCCCCATTCTCCTCTTCATGCCCGGCGGCCCCTTCCGCCCGGAGGACCTTTTCGGCCCCGGCGGCGGCCCGCCGGAAGCGCACCTGCTGGGGGAACCCGGCGGCCCGCCGCCGCCCCACCGGAACATGGGTCCCAAGCCCCCCCTGCCCTGGCTGCTCATCGCCACCGGCCTGGTGGCCAGCCTGGCCTTCAGCGCCCTCCTGGCGTGGACCATCGTCGGCCCCATCCGCCGCCTGCGCCAGGGTTTCCGCGCCGTCGCCGCCGGCCGCCTGGAAACCCGCCTGGGACAGGAGTTCGCCAAGCGCAAGGACGAGATCGGCGAACTGGGTCAGGAATTCGACGCCATGGCTCAGCAGCTGGAAGCCCTGATGGCCACCCAGCGCCGCCTCTTCCACGACGTCTCCCACGAGCTGCGCTCCCCCCTGGCCCGCCTGCAGGCGGCGGTGGGCCTGGTGCACCAGGAACCCAGCCGCATCGCCGGCGCCCTGGAGCGCATCGAGCGGGAAACCCAGCGCCTGGACGAGATGGTGGATGAACTGCTGACCCTGGCCCGCCTCGACTCGGGCACCTCCGGTCCCCTGGAAGACGAGATCGACCTGCCGGCCCTGCTGCACAGCATCGTGGGCGACGCCGCCTTCGAGGCCGAAGCCCAGGGCCGCCACGTGGACTTCCAGGACCGCTGCGGCGAGGCCCCGGCCTTCATCCGCGGCCGCCCGGAACTGCTCGGCCGGGCCCTGGAAAACGTCATCCGCAACGGCATCAAATACACCGCCCCCGGCACCCGGGTCACGGTGGAGGCCGAACGGGACGGGGACAGCCTCCGGGTCCGCGTCGCCGATGCCGGCCCGGGCGTGCCCGAAGCGGAACTGGACGCCATTTTCGTCCCCTTCTTCCGCGGCGCCGACCGGGAGCAGCAGCGGGGCTACGGCCTGGGCCTGGCCATCGCCCGCCGCGCCATCCAGGCCCACGGCGGCAGCATCCGGGCCAGCAACCGCCCCGACGGCGGACTTCAGGTGGAAATCCGCCTGCCCCTGCAGTCCATCCCGGCCTGAGCCCAACTAGCAGATCACTTGCCGGCCCATTGCTCGCCCCGCTTGCGGGGCCGGCTGCCGAGCCAGTTGCCGGCCATCTTTCCTCCTGCGCCGCCCGCCTGCCCGGGCCATTCACCGTCGGCCCCTGCCGCCGTCCCCGCCTTCATCGCCACCGTCACACATACATTTCAATAGTTCTTGTACAATTGCAGCATGAACCAGGACATCGCCACCACCGTTTTCGAATCCCTGGCCTCCGGCATCCGCCTGAAGGCCTTCCGCCTGCTGGTGAAGCAGGGCACCGCCGGCATGGTGGCGGGGGAAATTGCCGCCACCCTGGGGCTGCCGCCCAACAACCTGTCCTTCCATCTCAAAGGCCTGGCCCAGGCCGGGCTGGTCAGCGTCACCCAGGAAGGGCGCTTCCAGCGCTACCGGGCCAACCTGCCCCTGATGCTGGAACTGATCGCCTACCTCACCGCCGAGTGCTGCGGCGGCCATCCGGAACAGTGCGCCGCCCTGGGCCAGGCGGCCGGCTGCTCTCCCGCCCTGCTGCCGGCCCTGCAGGGGCAACCGCCCAACGACCAGGAGCAAGCCTGAGCCATGAACGTCCTTTTCCTTTGCACCGGCAATTCCTGTCGCTCCATCCTGGCGGAGGCCACCTTCAACCATCTGGCCCCGGCCGGCTGGCGGGCCATGAGCGCCGGCAGCCAACCCACCGGCCAGGTCCATCCCCGCTCCCTGGCCCTGCTGGCCCGGGAAGGCATCCCAACCGCCGCCTGCCACAGCAAGTCCTGGGAGCAGCTGCCCGAGGTGCCGGACCTGGTCATCACCGTCTGCGCCAGTGCCGCCGGCGAGACCTGCCCGGCCTACCTGGGGCCGGCGCTGCGCTGTCACTGGGGGGTGGAGGATCCGGCCCATGCCAGCGGCAGCGAGGCGGAAATCGAGGCCGCCTTCGCTGCGGCCTATCGCATCCTGCGCCACCGCATCGAAGCCTTTTTCACCCTGCCCCTGCAGCAACTGGCGACCGATCCGGAACGCTTCAAGGCCGAACTGCAACGCATCGGCCAGCTCCTCCCCTGACCGGCCTGCCGCCCTGACCGCCAGCCCCGCCCCATCAACGAAAGCCCCGCCATGAACCAGCCCTGCCCGGCCCCCCGGCCAGCCATGAACCTCTTCGAACGCTACCTGACCCTGTGGGTGGGCCTGTGCATCGTCGCCGGCATTCTCCTCGGCCAGGCCCTGCCCCAGTTCTTCCAGGCCGTCGGCCGGCTGGAGGTGGCCCGGGTGAACCTGCCGGTGGGCCTGCTGATCTGGGTCATGATCATCCCCATGCTGGTCAAGGTGGATTTCTCCGCCCTCGGCGAAGTGCGCCAGCACGTGCGGGGCATCGGCGTCACCCTGCTGGTGAACTGGCTGGTCAAGCCATTCTCCATGGCCTTTCTCGGCTGGCTGTTCATCCGCCAGCTGTTCGCCCCCCTGCTGCCGGCCGAACAGATCGACAGCTACATCGCCGGCCTCATCCTCCTGGCGGCGGCCCCCTGCACCGCCATGGTCTTCGTCTGGAGCCGCCTGACCAACGGCGACCCCTTGTTCACCCTGTCCCAGGTGGCGGTGAACGACAGCATCATGGTGCTGGCCTTCGCCCCCCTGGTGGCCTTTCTCCTCGGACTATCCGCCATCACCGTCCCCTGGGCCACCCTCATCACCTCGGTCGTGCTCTACATCGTCATCCCGGTGCTGCTGGCCCAGGCCTGGCGCCGCTCCCTGCTGGCCCGGGGCCCGGCGGCCTTCGACGCGGCCATGGCGCGCATCGGCCCCTGGTCCATGGCCGCCCTGCTGGCCACCCTGGTGCTGCTCTTCGCCTTCCAGGGCGAGGCCATCCTGGCCCAGCCCCTGGTCATCGCCCTGCTCGCCGTGCCCATCCTGATCCAGGTGCTGTTCAACGCCGCCCTGGCCTACGGCCTCAACCGGGCCCTGGGAGAAAAGCACAACATCGCCTGTCCCTCGGCCCTCATCGGCGCCTCCAACTTTTTCGAACTGGCGGTGGCGGCGGCCATCAGCCTCTTCGGCTTTGCCTCCGGCGCCGCCCTGGCCACGGTGGTGGGCGTGCTCATCGAAGTGCCGGTGATGCTGCTGGTGGTGCGCATCGCCAACGGCAGCAAGGACTGGTATGAGCGCCGCAGCTGATTTCCGCCGCGGCGGCGAGCCCGACCTGGAGTCGGTGCGAGCCCTGCTGCAGGCCTGCGGCCTGGCCGCGGACGATCTCGGCCCGGACCTCATGCCGGCCTTCCGCCTCTATCGCCGGGGCCAGAAGCTGCTGGCCTGCGGCGCCATGGAATACCGGCAGCAGGCAGCCCTGCTGCGCTCCCTGGCCGTCCGCCCGGAGGCCCGGGGCACTGGGCTGGCGAAGGCCCTGGTAGGCCGCCTGGAGGCCGAGGCGGCCCAGGCCGGCATCACCGATGTCTATCTCCTCACCACCACGGCCCGGGACTGGTTCGCCGCCCGCGGCTACAGCGTGGCACCCCGCAGCCAGGCCCCCGCCGGCATCGCCGCCCACGCCCAGTTTCGCAGTACCTGCCCGAGCAGCGCCGTGCTGATGCACAAGCACCTGCCGCCGGCCTGATTACCTGCTTTTACGGCAGTCGGGGCTTTGCCCGACGGCCATCCTCTGCCATCATCCGGCCATGACTTCCCGCCGCCCCAAGAAGATGAGCGCCGCTCCCCGCCTGTTCCTGCTGGCCGCCCTGGCGGGCGCCGGCCCGCTCCAGGCGGCGCCCGCCTGGCTCATCGCCAGCGACGACGAAAACGCCACCGCCGGCCGCCAGTTGCGCCTGGAGATCGCCAAGCCGGCAGCGGCTGCAGGCTGGCCCGGCGCCATGAGCCTGCGCCTGGTGGTTGGCGAACGCATCCTCAACCTGCCCCTGCGGCCGGCCGGCGCCGTCTCGCCCGACGGTGCCCGGCGGCCCTACCAGGCCCAGCTGCCGGAGGACATCGCCGGCCTGGTGCGTGTCGAACTGGCGGACCGGGACTCCAACCGCCTGGCCCTGCTGGCGGCGGCGCCGGCCCCCGGCGCACCGGCACCGGCGGCGGAAACCCAGCCTGAAGGCGTCGCCGCCAACGACTATCCGGACGAGCCGGTGATCTCCGCCAACGAGCCCATGTACCTGGTCCTGGGCAGCCGCGGCGGCGTCAATGCCCGCTTCCAGCTGAGCTTCAAGTACCGCCTGGTGGAGCCGGACGGCGCCATCGGCCAGGCCCTGCCCTGGCTGCGCAACCTGCACTTCGGCTACACCCAGACTTCCATCTGGGACCTGGCGGAGGAATCCAAGCCCTTCCGCGACACCAGCTACCGCCCCAGCCTGTTCTGGCAGTGGAGCCTGGGGGAAGGCAACTCGGGCCTGCGCCCCGCCCGCCTGCGGGCCGGCTACGAGCACGAATCCAACGGCAAGGACGGCAGCAGTTCCCGCTCCATCGACATGCTTTTCGCCCAGCCCACCTGGCGCTGGGATTTCAACGGCGGCACCAGCCTCAGTTTCTCGCCCAAGTTCTACGGCTACCTGGACAAGGAAGACAACCCGGACATCGCCCGCTACCGCGGCCACGCCGACTGGATCGCCCGCTACGGCAAGGACGACGGCTGGATGCTGGCGGCCCAGGTGCGGCGCGGCACGGCGGGCAAGGGCAACGCCCAGCTGGACCTCTCCTACCCGCTGCGGGAAAGCATCTTCGCCCGGGCCGGCGGCTTCCTCCACTTCCAGCTCTTCTCCGGCTACGGCGAGAGCCTGCTGGACTACAACCGGGAACGGGAGACCCAGGTCCGCGTCGGCTTCTCCATCGTGCGCTGAAGATCGGCTTCTGGTGCGGCGCAGCACCGGGTCGGGGGATTTGCAGGACGGCCATCCTGGGGTAATGTCCGTCATACCACCGACACAATGAGAACAACAACGTGGACCTCCTCTTCTGGCTCGCCGTCGCCACCGTCGTGGTGGTGCTCTGCTTCGACTACACCAACGGCTTCCACGACGCCGCCAACATCGTCGCCACCGTCATCGCCTCCCGGGCCATGACCCCGGCCCAGGCGGTGATCATCGTCGGCATCTTCGAATTCCTCGGCCCACTCCTGGGCGGCACCGCGGTGGCCAACACCATCGGCTCCTTCGTCCGCCTCGACGGCATCGATCCGGCCAGCGCCCTGACCATCCTGCTGTGCGGCCTGCTCGGCGCCATCGTCTGGAACCTGCTGACCTGGTGGCGCGGCATTCCCTCCTCATCCTCCCACGCCCTGGTGGGCGGGCTGGTGGGCGTGGTGGTGGTGTCCGCCGGCGCCGACCAGGTGGTGTGGGGCTTTCGCGAACTGTTCCACAACGGCCATGTCAGCGGCGTGATGAAGGTCCTGCTGGCCCTGCTGCTCTCCCCGCTGATCGGCTTCTGGTGCGGCTACGCCGTGCAGCGCCTGATGCACGCCCTGCTGCTGGCGGCCAAGCCTGCCGCCAACCGGGGCCTGAAAGGCGCCCAGTTCCTCACCGCCGCCGGCCTGGCCTTCTCCCACGGCGCCAACGACGCCCAGAAGAGCATGGGCATCCTCACCCTGGTGCTTCTCCTGGGCGGCTTCATCCCCACTTTCACGGTGCCCTTCTGGGTCATCCTGGCCTGCGCCTCGGCCATCACCCTGGGCATCCTTTCCGGTGGCTGGCGCATCGTGCGCACCCTGGGCTTCGCCATCTACCGGGTGCGCCCCCTGCACGCCCTCAATTCCCAGCTGACCTCGGCCGCCGTCATCTTCGCCGCCTCCCTGGCCGGCGCCCCGGTCTCCACCACCCACGTGGTGGCCACCTCCATCATGGGCATCGGCGCCTCGGAGCGGCCCCGGGCGGTGCGCTGGAGCAAGGCCAAGGAAATCGCCACCACCTGGGTCATCACCATTCCCGGCGCCGCGCTGGCCGCCATCCTGATCTACGCCGTGCTGCGCCTGTTCCTCGGGCCGGCTTAAGGAGAACCACCATGGACAGCAACGACGACGACCGCCAGAAGCCCATCTTCCGCCGCCTCTTCGACCGGGTCTTTCCCAAGGTGCCGGATTTCTTCCGCCTGCTGGCAGAACAGGCAATCCAGGTGAACCACACGGCCAACCTGCTGGTGGAATACATGGAGACCGGCGATGCGGCCATCGGCCAGCAGATCCGCCAGGACGAGCACGAGGCGGACCGGCTGAAGATCCGCAACCTGCACACCCTGAACGAGGCCTTTTCCACCCCCATCGACCGGGAGGACATCTACCGGGCGATCCTGGACATGGACGAGGTGGTGAACTACTGCAAGACCACGGTCAGTGAAATGAGCGTGCTGGAAGTGACGCCGGACAAGTTCGACCTGGAAATGGCCCTGCACCTGAAGGAAGGGGTGGATGCCCTGGTCGCCGGCTTCACCAAGCTGGCCACCCAGCCCGGCGCCGCCGCCCTCGATGCGGACATGGCGCGCAAGGCCGAGCGCAAGGCGGAGAAGTCCTACCGCCGCGCCATCGCCGCCCTCTTCCAGGGCAACGACTACATCACCATGTTCAAGCGGCGGGAAATCTACCGTCACCTCTCCAACGCTGCCGATCGCATGGCCAACTGCGCCAACACCCTGCACGACATCGTGGTGAAGATCACCTGACAGCGCCCCGGGCCGGCCCCCAGCCGGCCCCTGTCGGCAGCCCAGCCTGCCGGCTGTCCTCTCACACGGCCAGCTCGACCAGGCTGTTGACCCGCTCCGGCTTCAATTCCCCATCCTCCCCCAGCAGGTCGTAGACCAGCAGGATCAGATGCACCCGCTTCTGCAGCGGGATGGTGGCCCCCAGGACCGCCAGCCGCTCCTCCACGGACTGTATGGCCCGGGCCAGGCGCAGGGATTCGGGCGGCACAGACTGGTCGTTCAGATGCATCGAGCCCTGGCCCGTAAGCAGCCAGTTGGCATTGATCCCGGCGCGGATCAGGCCGGCGATGGCTTCGGCGCCGGGCAGAGCCAGTTCGATCTCGTATTTGCGGTAGGTGCTCAAAGGAATACCAGATATGGAACATATCTCGACCTGTTTCAGGCCCAAGACTGCCCTCACTTCCTTCAACCTTTGCCCAAGCAATATTCCAGGAGCCATTATTATCTTTTTATAAATCAGATTGTTAACAATTAATGAAGGCCCCGGGCGCCAACCCGTATGCATCCAAATATGGCATTGACAACATTCCATATTTGGCATTAAATACTATCGTGGTCATAGTTATCCTTTGTTATCAGGAAAATCGGCCCATGCCGACTTTTCGCACAAGGGTTACCTGGGCACCGGGAGAGCAAGACAGCAAGAATCGGCAACACCGATTCCCAGACTGTTCAAGGGAGCACAGACAGGAAGGCCGGCCAGCCTAGTTTGCCGGCCTCCGGCGCTGCGCCTCCGCAGGCAGTTCAATGTATCGCCTTTTTCCCCCGCCCAACAACCCGGGTAAACCTTAGGTAATCCCGAAGAAACACGGGCTTTTCCCCTGAATCACACTGTTGCGACAGTTTCCAGCGATGGGAGACAGGGCACTGCTTCCCCAATTTCTTCGGCATATAACACGGAAAAAGATGACCGGAAGCGGCAGATGAATATTCGCAATCGATTATAGCAACAGGCCACCAGCCACCACCGAACGCAGATCAGGATCAAAAGAACATTTCGACAGTTGAGGTCCCCGCGATGAACGCCAGGCAGAACAGCAGTCCGCCCTCCGCGACAAAGCCGCAGCAGTTCCCCCATCCCCCTCTGGACCCGGAGGCGGTGGAGCTCATGGTGCGGCAGTGCATCCGCCACACCTGGTACATGATCGCGGGCTTTCTCGCCTCTTTTGGACTGATGTCCCTGCTTTTTGTTCTCCGCTAGGAGCCGGCCGATGCCAGTCACAAGCGCAAGACTGACGGGGCTGGACGACCAGGGTTCCCCCCTGGTGATCAAGATCGACCAGGTGCTGGCCTACCGGGACCGCATCCACCACGCGCGTTGCCGGGTGGCAGCCAACCAGACCCTGGACGCCCTCAAGGATATTGGCGTTTCCGCCCGGGTTTTCGGAAAACTGACCCAGCCCGGCAAAAAACTGCCTTATCCCTCCCCCATCGAACTTTGCATCGTGGAGCCGGCGGCGGCGGACGGGGAACTGGCCTCCACCGTCGGCCAGACCATACGCGACGTGGCCGGCCCCCTGGGCGTGCGTGTCCTGTGGCTGGAGCAGCTGACGCCGAAGATGCGCCTGCACATCCTCGAGCACGGCCGCAGCAGCCTGGGCGCAGGCAATGACAGCCCCTGCAACTCACCTTAAAACGACACTTCTGGCAGTTCGAGTACCCAGTTATGGATTCATCCGCCACAGATACGGGAGGGAGTCATGGCCAAACACCGGAGCCGCCACCGGCAAGGCAGAAAAGGGAATGAAACGGTCGCCACCGGCAAGGACGGGCACCTGTTCGACTTTGCCGAAATCGACGCGCTGCTGAACAAGAGCTATCGCCGCACCTGGCTGGTCCTACTGGCCCTGGGGGGAGCCTTTTTCACCCTCTCGGCCATGGCCATGCTCAACTAGGCGATACCACCATGACCTCTCCGGCACCATTGATTCAGGAAGCCTTGCCCGGCGGCGACTTTGGCCCGGGCGACAAGCGGCAGCAGTACCGCAACCGGCTCTGCCGCGAGCGCAGTGCCGCCGCGGCCAACCGGGCGGTGGCACTGCTGGCGGAAATGGGCATCAAGTCCCGCATCTTCGGCCCCCTGACCAGGAACCGGGAGGATTTTTCCCCGGGCAGCGGCATCGACCTGTGCGTCTTCGACGAGAACCCTCTCAACGGCCCCGAAGGCCCCCGTTACCGGGACATCATGCTGGCCGTCAGCACGGCGGGTGAAGGCCTCCTGATCCAGGTCCACTTCCTCTCCCAGCTCTCGCCGCCCCTGGCCCGCACCGTGCAAAGCACCGGCCTGCCCCGGATCAACTGAGGCGGAACGGCTCCCCGCCGGGACTAGCCAAAAGCGGCCATCCGGGCCAAGATGTGGCCCCTTTGACCAGCGACCACTCCCATGAGCCATCCGCGTCATGACATCGACGTCAGCGAAGAAGCCGGCGTCCGCTATCTGCATTTCGGTTCCGACTGGGTCCAGGGGGCCATGCGCATCGCCCGGCCGTGGAACCTGGAACTGGCCTACACCCGGGAAATGATGGCCGGCCTGCTGCTGCGGCAGGAAACGCCCTGGCCCCGCCACGCCCTGCTGATCGGCCTGGGCGCCGGCTCCCTGACCAAGTACATCTACCGCCACCTGCCCCAGACCCGCATCACCGTGGTGGAGATCAATCCCGAGGTGGAGCTGGTGGCCCGTTTCCACTTCAAGCTACCCCAGGACCCGGCACGCCTGACCATCCACATCGATGACGGCGCCGCCTTCATGGCCGCCGGCCAGGAACAGTACGACCTGATCCTGGTGGACGGCTTCGACCCCGACGCCCGGGCCGGCGGCCTGGATACCGCCCCCTTCTACCAGCACTGCCGGGAACGGCTGACGGCCGACGGCCTGCTCAGCATCAACCTGCTGGGACGCAACCGGGGCTTTGCCGCCAGCGCCGAACGCCTGCGCCAGGCCTTCGACGGCCGCGCCCTGGTCTTCCCCTCCTGCGACAGCGGCAACGCCATTGCCTTCGCCGCATCCGGCAATCCGGTCGCCGTCGGTCTGGACGAACTGCGGTCCCGGGCCGAAACGCTGAAGCGGGAAACCGGGCTCAACCTGCTGCCCACCGTGACCCGCCTGCAGATGGCCGGCAGCCTGGCCGGCGGACGCCTGAGTCTGTGACATGCACTGGCTGCACCTGGCCACCGCCATCGTCGCCGAAGTCATCGCCACCTCGGCCCTGAAAGCCGCCGCCGGCTTTACCCGGCCCCTGCCCTCCCTGGTGGTGGTGGCCGGCTACGGCCTCGCCTTCTATTTTCTATCCCTGACCCTCCGGGTCATTCCCATGGGCGTCGCCTATGCCGTGTGGTCGGCCGTGGGCATCGCCCTGGTCTCCCTCATCGGCTGGCTGGTGTACGACCAGCGTCTGGACGCTCCTGCCTTGCTGGGGATGGGCCTGATCGTCGCCGGCGTCGCCGTGATCCAGCTCTTCTCCCGCACCACCCACTAGGGGGCGGCCCCTCAGCCGAGGAAGTCCTCGGCGAACTGGCCCTGGATGCGGTCGATCTCGCTGCGGTTGCGCAGCAGGGCATCGACGCAGTCGTGGTCGAACTTGCGCCCGGCCATCTCGGCCAGCATGGAAAAGGCCTGGTCGTTGCTCCAGGCCTCCTTGTAGGGGCGCTCGCTGGTGAGGGCATCGAAGACGTCGGCCACGGCGACGATGCGGGCCTCCACCGGGATGTCGTCGCCCCGCAGGCCATGGGGATAGCCGCTGCCGTCCAGGGACTCATGGTGATGAAGAACGATGTTGCGCAGCATTTCCGAACGCTGCATGCCCTGGATGCCGAAATTTTCCAGCATGGAATCGACGATCTGCCGCCCCTTCACCGTGTGCTGCTGGATCTGCACAAACTCCTCGGGTTCCAGCCGGCCCGGCTTGAGCAGCAGGGAATCGGGCACCGCCACCTTGCCGATGTCGTGCAGAGGTGCGAAAAGGTACAGGTACTCGACGAAGGCATCGTCCAGCTTGAAGCGGGGCGCCACTTCCTGGGCAATGATGCGGGAGTAGTGGGCCATGCGCTCCAGGTGCGCCCCCGTCTCGAAATCCCGGATCTGGGCGATCTGGGTCACGGTGCGCACCGAGGCCATCAGGGTGCGCAGGCAGGCCAGTTCGTTGACCACCACCAGGGACAGCTGGTGCCCCACCATATTCAGGTGGTGCAGGGCCTGGGCGTCGAACACCCACTTCTGCCGGGAATTGAAGAAGAGAAAGCCGTAGAGAGCGCCGTTATGGGCCACCGGCATGGTGTAGCTGGCGCCGTAGCCGCTGCTGCGCACCCGCCGGGAATGCTCCCGCACCAGATCCTGGGACAGCACATCCATGTCGTTGATGACCCGGGGGCGCCGGGAGGTGGCGATTTCCGTCAGGGAGGAGGAGGCCGACAGCTTGCTCTCGTAGAAGGAAAGGGGCGCTTCCCCGTCGCTGGAATGGAGGAAGGTTTTCAGGTTGTCCGTCAGGGGCTCGTAGGAGGCGACGGCGATACGGTCGATGAATGGCAGGGACTGGCGCAGGTGGTCGTGAATCCGTTCCAGCTTCTCCTGCAGGGGCAGGGACTGGTGCAACAGGTCCAGCCCGTCTTCATGGGAGAAGACAGGCAGGTCCGGCAACAGCGCTGGAGGCTGGACAAGGGAAGAAACCACGGTCACGGTCGGATACCACCACACAGAGCGAAAGGCATTATACGAATCATAATCATCAAGCCGCAATATGACGGGTTGCTGACAAGCTGGATTATCCGGCGCAAGCAGACAGGCGCTGGGAAAAAAATGCAGCAAAAAACCTGCCACAAAACGGAAACGGCAGCGTAACCCCCGCATCGTATGGTCGGATTTTTCCCTGGGAAGACGCTATGCACGTACTGATGCTTTCCGATGTGTATTTCCCGCGCATCAACGGGGTTTCCACCTCCATCGAGACTTTCCGCCGGGAATTCGAGGCCGCCGGGGACCGGGTCACCCTCATGGTGCCCGACTACCCGGGCACCCAGGCCGAGCCCGGCATCATCCGCATCGCCTCCCATCGCCTGCCCCTGGACCCGGAAGACCGGCGCATGGAATTGCGCACCATCCTGGCCCACGAGGAACAACTTCGGGGCATGGACATCGACCTGATCCACATCCAGACCCCCTTCGTCGCCCACTACGCCGGCACCGCCCTGGCCAAGCGGCTGGGGGTTCCCTGCGTCGAGACCTACCACACCCTGTTCGAGGAATATTTCCACCACTACATCCCCTTCCTGCCCAAGGGCATGCTGCGGGGGCTGACCCGGCGCTTTTCCCGGCGCCAGTGCAATGCCCTGGACGGGGTCATCGTGCCCTCCACCGCCATGGCCGAGCGCCTGCAAAGCTACGGCGTCACCACGCCTCTGCGGGTGGTACCCACCGGCATTCCCCTGCAACAGTTCGGCCAGGGCGACGGCGCCGCCTTCCGCCAGCGCCTCGGCCTGGCGCCAGAAACGCCGGTGGCCCTGTTCGTCGGCCGGGTGGCGGGGGAAAAGAACATCGACTTCCTCCTTCAGGCCCACCGCCTGGCCCTGCTGCGCCTGCCGGAACTGCATCTGGTGGTGGCCGGCGAGGGCCCGGCCCTGGCGGGTCTGCGGCGGCTGGCGGAGGCCCTGGGCACCAGCGACAAGGTCCGTTTCGTCGGCTACCTGCACCGCCGGGACGAGCTGCCGGCCTGCTATGCGGCGGCCGACGCCTTCGTCTTCGCCTCCCGCACCGAGACCCAGGGCCTGGTACTGCTGGAGGCCATGGCCGAGGGGGTGCCGGTGGTGGCCCTCTCCATCATGGGCACCCGGGACATCCTCATGCCGGCGCGGGGCGCCGTCTCGCCGCCCGACGATCCGGCGGAGTTCGCCGAGGCCCTGGCCAACCTGCTGCAGAACCCGGAACAACGCCAGCGGCTGGCCCGGGAAGCTCGGGAATACGTGCAGGAATGGTCGGCCCCTGCCTGTGCCGGGCGCCTGCGCCAGGCCCTGGCGGAATTGCTGCAGAGCCGCATGAATACAGGGCCCCTGACCCCTTGCACATCTTCGCCAGTGGACTAACATGAGGGTGTTCTCCCACCCATTACACCCGCACAAAGGGGGGACGGTCCTACAACAACAAAATGCTTTCCTGGCCGCCCGACCGGCAACACCGGGGCCGAGCCCGACAGACCGTCTTAGCAACACAGGAGGAGAATCCCATGCTGTCCTTAAAAGACTGCCTCGACTTCTGCGACATGGAGCAGGAAGAAATTTCTGCCATCGCCCAACACGAGCACATTCCCGTCATCGTCGCCGCCGAGCTGTGCGACACCCTGCTACATACGGAAGAAGGGGTGCGCGATCTGCACTCCATGCTCCTGGACAACATCGCCACCGCCCTGGAACACGGGGAAGTGGAACGGGCCAACGAGCTATCCCGCACCTACCAGCACTTCCAGACCAGCCACCCTTTGGCGCCCAGAGCCTGAGGCGCTATTGACCGGCCCCAAGCCGGCCGGGATTCGGCGCCTTCTACTCTCCCCGGCGACCGAATCCCACCTTTTCCCAGCATCCAGCGGCAGTCCTTGTGCCGCTTCCACCCACCTGCGCCGGCAGCGGCGATCCGGCCCGTGAGCCCCGGATCGCCGCCCGGCGGCAGAGATCCGGGACCACGCCTCAGGCCGCCAGCACTTCCTTGTGGGCCTGCTTCTCGTAGAGGAACTCCAGCACCGCCGCCCGGGCGGCGATGTATTTCGGGTCGTTGGCCAGGGCCAGGCGGTTGCGCGGCCGCGGCAGTTCCACGCTGAGGATTTCGCCGATGGTGGCGGCCGGGCCGTTGGTCATCATGACGATACGGTCCGACAGCAGCACGGCCTCATCCACATCGTGGGTGACCATGACCACGGTGGCCTGGGTGGCCTCGCAGATCTTCATCAGTTCGTCCTGCAGCTTGGCCCGGGTCAGGGCATCCAGGGCGCCGAAGGGCTCATCCATGAGCAGCACCTTGGGCTGCATGGAAAGGGCCCGGGCAATGCCCACCCGCTGCTTCATGCCCCCGGAAATCTCGTGGGGAAACTTGGTCTCGGCGTGGGTCAGGCCCACCAGGGCCAGGGCGTCGTGGGTGCGCTGCTTCAGTTTGGCCTTGCCCTCCTTGGCAGCGAAAACCCGCTCCACCGCCAGGTAGACGTTGTCGAAGCAGGTCAGCCAGGGCAGCAGGGAATGGTTCTGGAACACCACCCCCCGCTCCGGCCCGGGGCCGGCGATCTCCCGGCCGTCGCAGATGAGAGCACCATCCGTAGGCCGGGTGAGGCCGGCGATGAGGTTGAGCAGCGTGGACTTGCCGCAGCCGGAGTGGCCGATGAGGGCGATGAACTCCCCCTGGCGGATGGACAGATCCACGTCGCGCAGGGCGACGAACTTGCCTTTCTTGGTGTCGAAGGTCTGGCCGACGGCTTCGATCTGGACGAATTTTTCCATGCTTACTTCTCCTCGTAGCTGAAGCGGTTGGCCAGCAGCACCAGGGCCTGCTCCAGCAGGAGCCCCACCAGGCCGACGACAAAGATGGCGATGATGATGTGTTCGACGTTGAGGTTGTTCCACTCGTCCCACACCCAGAAGCCCAGGCCGACGCCGCCGGTGAGCATTTCCGCGGCGACGATCACCAGCCAGGCGACGCCGATGGAAAGGCGCACCCCGGTGAGCATGTAGGGCAGCACGGCGGGAAAGAGGATCTTGGTGAACACCTTCCACTCCGGCAGGTCCAGCACCCGGGCCACGTTCAGGTAGTCCTTGGGAATGCGCTGCACGCCCACGGCGGTGTTGATGATCATGGGCCAGATGGAGGAGATGAAGATGACCCAGATGGCCGCCGGGTTGGCCGCCTTGAACACCAGCAGGCCGATGGGCAGCCAGGCCAGGGGCGAGACGGGCCGCAGCAGGCTGATGATGGGCGACATCATGCGGTTGAGGAAATCGAAGCGCCCCAGCAGGAAGCCGGCGGGAATGCCGATGAGGGCGGCCATGCCGAAGCCGATGCCGACCCGCTGCAGGGAGTTGAGGATGTTCCAGCCGATACCCATGTCGTTGGGCCCGTTCTGGTAGAAGGGATCGGCAAAGAGCTGCACCGC
Organism: Azospira sp. MPR-E4; assembly: GCF_058809645.1. NCBI lineage: Bacteria > Pseudomonadati > Pseudomonadota > Betaproteobacteria > Rhodocyclales > Rhodocyclaceae > Azospira > Azospira sp. MPR-E4. The sequence continues at coordinate 25,042 of NZ_JBXAST010000022.1, forward strand.
CGAGGCCCAGGTCTTGGCCGGGCCAGGCAGCTGGGGGCTGGTCATGGAGACCAGGTACCAGAGGCCGACGAAGACGGCCAGGCCGATCAGGGGCGGCAGCACCACCTTGAGCAGGCCCACCAGGGTCTCGTTGCTGCGCCGGCCGGCGGCAGCCCGGGCCGGCTCCTGCGCCGATGGCGGCACCGGGGCCGCCGTCACGGAGGCGGCCGGGCCGCTCCCCACACTGCTGTCATTCATGGCCATGGCGGCTGCTCCCTGGTCTGTTGCATCGTTCGTCGGGCTGGCCGCCAGCGCGGTGTTGCCCTGAATCAAAGTCATCGTCGTCATGATCATTCCCCCATGCACGGATGGAGGCGGCCCCCGGCCCCGCCGGGACGGCCGCCGGTTGCTCTTAGGCGCGCACCTTGAAACTGGCGGCGTATTTCTTCGGGTCCTTGCCGTCCCACACCACGCCGTCGATCAGCTTGGAGGAACGCAGGTCGCTCTTGGGCACGGCCACCCCGGCCTTCTCCGCCGCCTGGCGGTACAGGGCCACCTGGTTGATGGCCTTGGCCACGCCCAGGTAGTCCGGATCGTCCTTGAGCAGGCCCCAGCGGCGGTGCTGGGTGAGGAACCACATGCCGTCGGAGAGGTAGGGGAAATTCACTTGGCCGTCGTTGAAGAACTTCATGTGGTTCTTGTCGTCCCAGGTCTTGCCGATGCCGTTGCTGTAGCGGCCCAGCATGCGGTCCAGGATCACATCCACATCCGTATTGACGTAGGCCTTGGCGGCGATGGTCTCGGCCGTCTCCCGGCGATTGGCCAGGGAGGCGTCGATCCAGCGGGATGCCTCCAGGATGGCGGCGGTGACGGCCACGGCGGTCTTCGGGTGCTTGGCCGCCCAGTCGGCGGTGGTGCCCAGCACCTTTTCCGGATGGTCGGTCCAGATGTCCTGGGTGGTGGCGGCGGTGAAGCCCACCTTGTCGATGATGGCCCGGGCGTTCCAGGGCTCGCCGACACAGTAGCCGTCCATATTGCCCACCCGCATGTTGGCCACCATCTGGGGGGGCGGCACGGTGATGGTCTTGACGTCCTTCATGGGGTTGATGTCGTGGGCCGCCAGCCAGTAGTAGAGCCACATGGCGTGGGTGCCCGTGGGGAAGGTCTGGGCGAAGGTGAATTCCCGCTTCTCGCTGCTGATCAGCTTCTTCAGGGCGGCGCCGTCGGTGACGCCCTTGTCCTTCAGCTGGCTGGAGAGGGTGATGCCCTGGCCGTTGTTGTTGAGGGTCATGAGGCTGGCCATGTCCTTCTTCGGCCCGCCGATGCCCAGGTGCACGCCGTAGATGAGGCCGTACAGCACGTGGGCCGCATCCAGTTCCCCATTCACCAGCTTGTCGCGCACGGCGGCCCAGGAGGCCTCCTTGGTGGGCACGATCTTGATGCCGTACTTCTTGTCGAAGCCCTTGGCCGCGGCCATGACCACGGAGGCGCAGTCGGTCAGGGGGATGAAGCCGATCTTCACCTCGGTCTTTTCCGGTGCGTCGGAACCGGCGGCAAAGGCGGCGGCACGCAGACCGGGAGTCAGGCCCATGAGCGCTGCTCCCAGGCCCAGGAGGCCGGCGGATTTGACGAACTCGCGGCGTTCCGCCGCCACGGCATCGGGTGCCTCGAATTGCTTTTGCTTGGACATTCCATGCTCCTTGACCTCAGAAAAAAGAAAAGGCGTCACACCCGCGTGAGAGGAGAGAGAACACGCGGATGGACGCCTTTGTCCGTTTGCCGGTCAGGGCTTCACTGCGCTGCCCGGCGTTGCTCGAACCGCCATTGGTCCGACTTACGACCTAGTTCAGCAACCACCGTGCCAGGCAGCAAAAATATCTGGAATTCACCTTTACTTCATATAGATAGCCACATTCCCACCGCCCCGAAAAAATCCATCCGCGGCACCGGAGCGCACTGCTGCGGTGCGCCATGGCGTGACCGCCGCACAAGAAGGGGGAACCCGGGCCGGCGGTTGCAGCGACAGCGGCGGAAGGACAGCGGAATGGGGAGCGACCGCGGGAGAGGAAAGGGGAACGGCGAAAGCGCCGACCCCATCTATGACCAAACGCCTAAAGACACTGGCATCCGATGTTCTTATGATTATCGGGTTGTTGATGGCATGCAATACAAAACAATGCTCCCGCACGTATCGGGAGCGGGAGGGAAACATGGATATCCAGCAACAGCCCATGGAAGCCCCGCGTCTACTGTCGGGCTGGATGATGGGCAGTGCAGGCACGCAGGAAAACCACGACATCCTTTGGGACGACGTGGAGCATCTACCCTCCGCCGCCGTCAGTTTTCTCCTCATCGCCCTGCCCCTCTCCCTGCTGCTGCCGGTGATGGCCAACTTCGCCGGCAACGCCTACGGCAACCGCATCATCGCCGGCTTCATTGCCCCCAGCTGGGAACGCCTGCTGCTCATCCTGGCCTGGGAACTGCTGATGGTGCCACTGCTGGCGGGCGTCGCCCACCTGGCCGGGCGCTTCTTCCAGGTGCCGGTGAACCGGCGCCAGGCCTTCCTGGTGGTGACCCTCAGCACCATTCCCCTGTGGCTGGCCTCCCTGGCCCTGGCCGTGCCTAGCCTGATTTTCATCCTCATCACCGGCATGGTCGCCCTGGCCCTTTCCAGCTACGCCATGTACCGCTGCATCCGCCGCCTGCTGGCGGTGGAGGACGACTGCCTGGCCACCCTCTTCTGCGGCGTCATCATGGTCTGCGCCCTGCCGGCGTGGACCGTCATCCTGGCCCTGGTCCTGATCCACTAGACCAGGGCGCCATCGCCCCCGCCGGGGCCACGCCCCGGCACAACCTCAGCCGACGGCGAAGGCCGGGTACTCCTGGGCCTTCTCGAACAACTCCCGTTCCTCGAAACGCACGTGGTCGCTCAGGGCTGTGGCGAAGGCTTCCAGGGCGCCCCGGTCGCCCCGGCCGATGCGCTCGGCCAGGCCCCGCAGCTGGGCGTGCTCGGCCAGGGTGCGGGCCACCAGCAGGTGCTCGCCGGCGGCTTCCAGCCAGGGCAGCAATTCCTCTTCCTCGCGCTGGAAGTGGGGTTCCAGCTCGGCGGCGAAGAGGCTCGACATCTGGCCCGCCAGGGCGTTCATGGCCCCCTGGTCGGCCGCCAGCACGGCCTTGCGGCAATCCAGGGACAGCTTGAGGGCGGTGTGGTGTTCGCGGGACAACTGCAACAGGGCGGGATGGCGTTTCATGGCGGACTCCCGGAAAGGGTGATGGGAGACAGTATGGCGCCGGACGGGGAACCGGGGCCAGGATGCAAATCAAACCCGGCATCACCCGGGTCAAAGCCAGGGGTGGGCCGGCGGCCCGGCCTTCAGAGCAGGACCTTGGCCATCTCGATGACGTCCTGGGAGACCCGGGAGATGCTCTGGCCCCGGTCCATGGCCAGGCGGCGCAGGGCGTGGTAGGCCTCTTCCTCTTCCATCTTGCGGGTCTTCATGAGCAGGCCCTTGGCCCGTTCGATGATCTTGCGGTCGGACAGCTTCTGCGTGGTTTCCGCCAGCTCCCGGCGCAGGGCCAGGGTTTCCTCGAAGCGGGCCCGGGCCACCTCGACGATGGGCTTGATGCGGGCCGGGTCCAGGCCATCCACCACGTAGGAGGAGACGCCGGCCTTCATGGCCTCCCGGATCAGGCCCGAATCGTCGTCGTTGGCGAAGATGATCACCGGCCGGGGCATGTCCCGGTTCATGGCGGAAAGGTGTTCCAGGGTGTCCCGGCTGGGGCTGTCGGTTTCGATGAGGATGACGTCGGGCTTCAGTTCCTCCACCCTTCCCGCCAGGTCCAGGGACGAGGCCAGCACAGCCGCCACCTGGTGGCCGGCCTTGACCAGGCCGGCGCAGATGTCGGCGGCCCGGCTCTGGGATTCATCGATGACGAGAACGCGCAGCATGGGTAGGTGGATTCCTGAAAAGACCTAGTCGAGGGCCAGGATGTGCTCGGCCATGGCGTCGATCACGCCCGGAGCTTCGCCGATGGCGCCGGCGATGTGGATGCTGAGCTGGGGATGCTGGCGTGCCGCGGCTTCCACCTGCAGGGGCAGGTCCCGCTTCAGGTGGCCGCTCTGGGCCATGAACATGGGCGCCAGGCGGATGCTGGTGACGCCCTCGTCGGCCAGCTGGGCGACGCACTGTTCCAGGGTCGGCTCCATGAATTCGAGGAAGGCCAGGGCGACGCGGCGCTGGGGCTCCCGCGCCTGGATGGCGCGCTGCACGCGCTGCATGGGCTCGGCCCACTGGGGGTCCCGGGCACCGTGGCCGAAAAGGATGAGGGCAGTTTGGGTCATGTCTGGATTATGGGTGAAGGCAAGGGGCGAGGGAATTGATCGATATCGCCTTTTGCCGCAGCCGGCAAAGGCCGCGACGCCCCCTGCTTCGGCCGCCGGAACGGCCATTGGTTCCATGCCATTGCCAGGAGGCAGCAGGGACGGACTTTTCCGCCGTGGCATGGCCGTCAGGCCCGTCCCTTCTGCCTCTCCGGGCATGGTCGTTTCCCCGTCAGGCCTGGAGCCAGACCCGGCCGTCTTCCACCTTCACCTGGAAGCGGGCGGTACAGCCCTGGTCCGGCGCCACCGCCTCGCCGCTGGCCAGCTCGATGTTCCAGCTGTGCAGGGGGCAGGTCACCCGCTGGCCGTGCACGATGCCCTGGGAGAGGGGCCCACCCTTGTGGGGGCACTTGTCGTGGAGGGCGAAGACGGCATCGCCGTCGGTGCGGAACACGGCAATATCGCCGCCCGGGTGCTGCACCACCCGGGAACCCAGCAGGGGGATGTCTTCCAGGGCGCAGAGGTTTTTCCATTGGCTCATTTTTCGTTCCTTAAAACCGTTTTTGCCACAGAGGGCACAGAGAACACCGAGAGAATCGTGCCGGCCTGCCGGCTCAGAAGGCCAGGGGCTCGAATTCGCGGCGGGCCGGGGCTTCCTGGTGCTCGGCCCAGGGATCGGCGGCGTCCTTGAGGGAATCGAGCAGACGGGCGTGCAGGGCCTTGCGGTTGTCCTCGTCCTCCACCACCAGGCGCTTGACGTGGTCCAGGCCCACCCGCTGCACGTAATGCACGGTGCGCTCCAGGTAGAAGCCCTCTTCCCGGTAGAGCTGGAGGAAGGCGCCGGAGTATTCCTTGACCTCTTCGGCGGTGGCCACCTTGCACAGGAACTGGGCCGCCTCGGTCTTGATGCCGCCGTTGCCGGCGACGTGGATTTCCCAGCCCGAATCGACGGCAATGATGCCCACGTCCTTGATGCCGGATTCGGCGCAGTTGCGCGGGCAGCCGGAGACGGCCAGCTTCACCTTGTGGGGGCTCCACATGTCGAACAACATCTTCTCCAGCTCGATGCCCATGCCGGTGGAGTCCTGGGTGCCGAAGCGGCAGAACTGGCTGCCGACGCAGGTCTTCACGGTGCGGATGGACTTGCCGTAGGCGTGGCCGGAGACCATGCCGGCCTGGGCCAGGTCGGCCCACATGTGGGGCAGGTCCTCCTTCTTCACCCCCAGCAGGTCGATGCGCTGGCCGCCGGTGACCTTGACCATGGGCACCTGGTACTTGTCCGCCACGTCGGCGATGGCCCGCAGCTCGTTGGGCGTGGTGACGCCGCCCCACATGCGCGGCACCACCGAATAGGTGCCGTCTTTCTGGATGTTGGCGTGGGCCCGCTCGTTGATGAAGCGGCTTTGCGGATCGTCCTTGGCCTCGTGGGGGAAGGTGGAGATGAGGTAGTAGTTGAGGGCCGGGCGGCACTTCTCGCAGCCGTTGGGATTCTTCCAGGCCAGGGCTTCGATCACCGCCGGAATGGAGGTCAGGTGCCGCTCCCGGATGGCCTGGCGCACGGCCCCGTGGCTGTGCTCGGTGCAGCCGCACATGGGCTTCTCGGCGCTGCTGGCGGCCTGGTAGGCGCCGCCCACGGTGGAGGCCAGGATCTGCTCCACCAGGCCGGTGCAGGAGCCGCAGGAAGCGGAAGCCTTGGTGTGCTTGCGCACCTCGTCCAGGGTGAACAGCCCCTTCTCCTTGATGGCCTTGACGATGACGCCCTTGGTGACGCCGTTGCAGCCGCACACCTCGGCGCTGTCGGCCATGGCGGCGGCCTTGTTGTGGCCCTGGTGGCCCGTGTCCCCCAGGTTGCTCTGGCCGAACATGAGGTGGTCGCGGATCTGGCTGACGTCCTTGCCCTCCCGCAGCAGCTGGAAGTACCAGGAACCGTCCGCCGTGTCGCCGTAGAGCACGCCGCCCACCAGCTTGTTGTCCTTCAGCACCAGGCGCTTGTACACGCCGCCGGCCGGGTCGTGCAGGACGATGTCCTCGGTGTCGCTGCCGCCCATGAAGTCGCCGGCGGAGAAAAGGTCGATGCCGGTGACCTTCAGCTTGGTGGAAGTCACCGAGCCCTGGTAGCGGCCGATGCCGTAGCCCGCCAGGTGGTTGGCGCAGACCTTGGCCTGCTCGAACAGCGGCGCCACCAGGCCGTAAGCGATGCCGCGATGGCTGACGCATTCGCCCACGGCGTAGATTTTGGGATCGTAGGTCTGCAGGGTGTCGGAAACGACGATGCCCCGGTTGCAGTGGATGCCGGAAGACTCGGCCAGGGCCGTGTTGGGGCGGATGCCCACCGCCATCACCACCAGATCGGCGGGAATCTGCATGCCGTCCTTGAAGCGGATGGCTGCCACCCGGCCGCTCTCACCGGCGATGAGGGCTTCCGTGTTTTTCTGCAGCAGGAATTTCAGGCCCCGCTCCTCCAGGGACTGCTGCAGCATGCGCCCGGCCACCTCGTCCAGCTGGCGCTCCAGCAGCCAGGGGCCGACGTGTACCACGGTCACGTCCATGCCCCGCAGCTTGAGGCCGTTGGCCGCTTCCAGGCCCAGCAGGCCGCCGCCGATGACCACCGCGTGACGATGGGTCCTGGCCGCCTCGATCATGGCGTCAGTGTCGGCGATGTCCCGATAGGCGATCACCCCCGGCAGGTCGTTGCCGGGAATGGGCAGCATGAAGGGGTTGGAGCCGGTGGCCAGCAGCAGGCGGTCGTAGGACTCCACCGTGCCGTCCTCGGCGACGACCTGGCGCCTGACCCGGTCCACCTTGGTCACCTTCTTGTTGAGGTGCAGCTTGATGCCGTTGTCGGCGTACCACTGCAGATCGTTGAGGACAATCTCGGGCACCGTCATCTCGCCGGCCAGGACCGGGGAAAGCAGGATGCGGTTGTAGTTGGGATGGGGCTCGGCGCCGAAGACGGTGATGTCGTAGTGGTCCGGGGCGATCTTCAGCAGCTCTTCCAGGGTGCGCACGCCGGCCATGCCGTTGCCCACCAGCACCAGTTTGGGTTTGTTCATGAAGCACTCCTTCGGTCGCCGGCTTCCGGGGTGCGGGACGGGCCTCGGACTGCGCCCGCGCCATTGCGGTACGCCGTCGTGCCCTCCCGCAACGCCATCAGGCAGCGAGAGAAAACATTGAAGGGCAGTGCTTCACGTTGACCCCGAGGGCCACACCACCGGCAGTCCCGCCGCCCAGGCGACAGGAGTACGCCGGAGATTTAGCAATCGCCATGCCATTCCGTAAGCGCATGATTTAAATGGGATAACACCAAACCCGCCGCCCGCGCCGCCGCACACAACTGGTGCATCGCCGCCCCGCCCTGCCCCGCCAGCGGGCGCCCGGCACCATCCCTCGGCTGCCGCCCGCCGCCGGTCCCCTGCTGGCCCAAAGGCCTATTTGAGGAAGTCCGGGCCCATGCCAGAATGGGCCGACAGACGAGTGCTTCGTGCGCCCCATCCCAATGGAGAACGCCATGGCTCCCGAAAACAGTACCGCCCCCCCCAGCCGCCCGCCCCTGGTGCGTCCCGGACGCAGCCTGCTGGTCGGCTGGCTGCTCCTGGTGGCCATCATCATCGGCCTGGTCTTCCGGGAAATCGGCGAAACCCGGGAACGCCTCTACAACGCCGCCTGGGACAACCTCAGCACCCTCAACCTGGCCCTGCTGGAACAGATGGAGCGGGCCATCACCGCCACCGACCAGGCCCTGCTCAACGCCCGCCAGGAAGTGGCCGCCATGCCGCCCCTGGTGGCGGAGAAAAACCCGGCCCGGCGCGAGGAGCAGGCCCGGCGCCTGCACCAGCTGCTGCGCAGCCAGGTCACCGCCACCCCCTTCGTCACCAACCTGGTGCTGGTGGACGCCCAGGGCAATGTGCTGGCCCACTCGGCCCGCCACCCGGTACCCGCCATGAACGTGCGGGAGCGGGAATACTTCCGCCGCCTGCGCGACACGGCCGAAGCCGAGCCCCTCATCTCGCCCCCCACCCGCACCCTGCTCGACGGCTCCCAGCGGCTCATCTTCTCCCGCCGTCTGGTGGGGCCCCGGGGCCATTTCGCCGGCGTCATCCTGGCCAGCGTCAGCCTGGCCGATGTGGTCTCCTTCTACCGCTCCGTGCTGCACCTGCCCGGCGGCGCCGTGGCCCTTTACCACAGCAACGCCACCCTGCTCGCCCGCTACCCGGAAATGCCCGACAGCCTGGGCCATGCCTACCCGGAACAGGACCTGTTCCTGCGCACTCCCGGCCGCGGCGCCAGCGGCACCCTGCTGGAAACCAGCTCCATGGACGGGCGCCAGCGCCTGAAAAGCTTCCGCGAGGCCAAGCGCTATCCCATCCTGGTCTCCGTCTCCCAGGAGGAAAGCGAACTGCTGCGCCCCTGGCGCGCCACCACCCTGCACATCATCCTCATGGGCCTGGGCAGCATCGTCCTCTGCTCCCTCTTCATCGGCCTCATCTGGCGCCAGCTGCAGCGCCTGGAGGAACAGGCCCGGGCCCTGCGGGAAAGCGAAGGGCGCTTCCGCAACCTGGTGGAACGGGCCGGCGACGCCCTCTTCCTGCACGACCCCGGCGGCCGCATCGAGGACGTGAACCAGCAGGCCTGCGACAGCCTGGGCCTGCCCCGGGAGGAGCTGATCGGCAGCAACATGGACGCCTTCGAGGTCGGCATTCCCGCCGCCGAACTGCACCAGCTGTGGCACAACCTGGACACCAACGCCCCGGTGACCCAGGAAGGCCGCCACCGCCACCGCCTGGGCCACGAATTCCCGGTGGAGATGCGCATCGGCGCCTTCGCCTCCGGCGGCCGCCGCCTGATCCTGACCCTGGCCCGGGACATCACCGAGCGCCAGGCCTACCAGGAGAAGCTGCGCCAGCAGGCCCTGCACGACGGCCTCACCGGCCTGCCCAACCGGGTCCTCTTCAACGACCTCCTGGGCCAGCTGCTGGCCCAGTCGGAACGGCAGGAGCGGGCCTTCGCCCTGCTCTTCGTGGACCTGGACCATTTCAAGGAAGTGAACGACACCCTGGGCCACGCCGCCGGCGACCGGCTGCTGCAGGAAGCGGCGGCCCGCCTGCGGGGCTGCCTGCGCAAGGCCGATACGGTGGCCCGCCTGGGGGGCGACGAATTCGCCGTGCTCCTGGCGGAGGTGGCGGGGGCCGAGGATGCGGAACAGGTGGCGGAAAAGATCGTCGCCGCCATGAACCGGCCCTTCCCCCTGCCGAACGGCGAGGGCCACGTTTCCGCCAGCATCGGCATCGCCCTCTACCCGGAGGCGGGCAAGGACGCGGAAACCCTGCTGCGCCACGCCGACTGGGCCATGTACCAGGCCAAGTCCGGCGGCCGCAACGGCTACCGGCGCTACCGGCACGTGGTGGGGGAAACGACTCTGGGCCAGGGCCTGGGGCTGTAAACCGTCGGCTCGGGCAGCACCCGGCTGGGAACCAGGCGGGACGGGCCTGACGGCGACAGCATCGCCGGGAGCCTTATCCCGCGGGCCTCACCGCCATGGCAGGCCCCTTAGGCAAGTCCTATTTGCCTGGCAGGGCGGTGCCGGGCGTGGCGGGAGACACGGCCCCGGTCATCGCACTCGAGGCATTCGCCCCACTCGGCAAAACCGGCGCCGCCGCCGGCAGGGCGCCGATGGCCGCCAGGATGGCCCGGGCCACCCCTTCCCGTTTCGGCAGATCCGCCATCCGCCCCGGCGTATCCAGGTTGAGGGCGAAGAACACCGGCCCCTGGGGCCACTCCACCCAGCCCACCCACCAGCCGATGCGGCCGTCCCAGCCGGTCTTGGCCCGCAGGATCCAGTCGCGGCCGGCCTCCACGATCATCACGTCCTTCACCAGCCGCTGGTGGGCCAGGGCCAGCGGCAGCTGATTGCGGTAGAGGCGCTCGAGAAAGGCCACCTGCTCCTCGGCGGAAATGCGCAACTTGCCGTCCAGCCAGTAGCCGTCCTCGCCGCCGGACGGCTCGGCGTTGCCGTAGTCCATGGCCTGCAGCAGGCGCCGGGCCCGGGCCTCGCCGATCTGCCGGGCAAAGTCCTGGTACACCCAGACCACGGATGCGCGCATGGAGGAACGCAGGTCCTGGTCCCGGTTCCAGGCCGGGATGGCGCGCTGCACCCCGTCCCAGGGCAGGACCTGGAATTCGTCCCGCAGCACGCCGCTCTCCAGGGCCATCAGGGCATGGGCGATCTTGAAGGTGGAGGCGGGCACATAGCGCCGCGCCGCCCGCTCCGCATCGTAGCGCCACAGGCGGTGGCCGCCGCCGCGCCGGTCCGCCACCACCATGGTGCCGCGGGCCTCGGCGGCAGCGAAGAAGACGCCCCACTCGGGCCGTTCGTCCGCGGTTTCCGCCCGGGCGGCAACGCCGCCCCCCAGCAGGAGCAGACAGAAAACCAGGGACCGGACTACACGGAATTTCATCATGGGCGCCTCACGACCTCAGCCCGGCACGGGGATGGCCGGCATGGAAAAGGGAAAGCCGCGGTCCTGGCCCAGCCGCCACAGCAGCAAGGCCAAAACCGCCAGATTGACCGCCACCGTCAGCCAGAACCAGGTACGGAAGGGCTGCTTGCGGCTCTTGTGACGCAGCCAGGCCTGGGCCAGCCAGGCTCCCGGCCAGCCGCCGAGCAGGGCCAGGCCGTGCAGGGTGGCCTCGCTGATGCGCCAGGCACGGCGCCGGGCTGCCGACTTGTCCCAGGCGTACACCAGCAGGGTGAGCAGGCTGAGGGCGGCGTAATGGAGCGGCAGCAGGGAGAGGATCGGGGCGGATGACAAGGCAGGCTCGCGGCAAAGGTTCGGCATGGGGCGCATGACGCCGGGAAAACTGGCGGATAATGCCCCTTCCCGCCCCTCCCGCACAACCGGGAGGCCACCGCCGTACCCTGCCCTGCCCACCGGATCCGCCATGCCCAGCCTCAAAGCCCGCGCCGTCATCTTCCTGCTCAAGCACCGCCACTGGTTCCGCCTCAAGGCCCGGCGCGAGACCATCACCTTTGACACCTCCATCCCGGCCCTGCGGGCCCAGGTGGAAAAATCCGGGGTGATCTTCGGCAAGCTGCCCCCCGACATCGCGGTGGACAGCTTCAACCTGGGCAGCATGAGCCTGGAGTGGATCCGCCCCCGAGACGACGCCGGCGGCAGCGCCATGCTCTATTTCCACGGCGGCGGCTACGTCATGGGCTCCCACCGCTCCCATCGGGCGGCGGTGGCCAAGTTTGTCGCCGGCAGCGGCGTGCCGGCCCTGGTCTTCGATTACCGGCTGGCCCCGGAGCACCCCTTCCCGGCCGCCCTGGACGACGCCCTGGCGGCCTGGGAGTGGCTGCTGGCCCGGGGCCAGGACCCGGCCAGGGCCGTCTTTGCCGGCGATTCGGCCGGCGGCGGCCTGCTGCTGGCGGCCCTGCTGGCCCTGCGCGACAAGGGCCGGCCCCTGCCGGCGGCGGCGGTGGCCCTGTCGCCGTGGACCGATCTCACCAGCAGCGGCCCCTCCTACCAGGAATCGGACCCCCTGGCGCCGGACGGCTGCTGGGAGGTTTTCAGCCGCTACTACGCCGGCGAGCGGGACCGGCGCGAGCCCCTCATCTCGCCCCTCTTCGGCGACCTGCAGGGCCTGCCGCCCCTGCTGCTGCACGCCGGCGGTGCCGAGATCATGCGCGACGACGCCATCAGCTTCGCCGCCAAGGCCCGGGCGGCGGGCGTGGAGGTGCGGCTGGAGCTGGGGGAAGGCATGTTCCACTGCTACCCGGCGGTGGCGCCCCTGTTCCCCGAAGCCACGGCGGCCCTGGCCGACTGCTGCGCCTTCATCCGCCAGTACGCCAGGGGCTGAGGAGCACCGGCCTGGAAAGCAGAAGGGGCGGCCTTTGCAGCCGCCCCTTGTCGTTCAAGCCCGTCCCTGCTGGCTGCCAGGGCAGGCCACTTTTCAACGCAGCAGCCGGCCGCTGTTGCCGACGATGGTCACTTCGGAGAAGCGGGAGCCCAGGTGCTTGCCGGAGAAATCCAGGAGGAAGCCCCCCGCATCCCAGGGCGCCATGGATTCCAGGGCGCTCACCAGCTTTTCCCGGGTCGGCTGGGGCCCGGCCCGGCGCAGGCCTTCCACCATGGCCTTGGCGGCGATGAAGCCTTCCAGGTTGGTGTAGGTGATGCCGCCCTTGGGCTTCAGCGCCGGCGGCAGGGCGTCGAACTCCCGCACCACGCCGCTGGAGGCGCTCCAGGGATAGGGCGTCACCTGGGAGATGGCGATGCCCGCCGCCTCCGCCCCCATCTCCGCCTGCAGGGCCTTGTAGCCCACCACGGAGAGGGCGAAGAACTGGGGCTGCTTGCCGGTGGCCCGCATCTGTTTGACGAACAGGGCGGTGGGCTTGTAGGTGCTGATCATGACCACGGCCTGGGTGTCGGCGGCGGCGATGGCCTTGACCGCCTCGGTGACGTCGTTCTTCACCTTGTCGAAGCTGCCGCTGGCGATGACCTTCAGGTTGCGCTTCTTCAGGGCCACTTCCACGCCCTTGAGGCCGGCCTTGCCGAAGGCGTCGTTCTGGTAGAAGACGGCGATGTGGTTGATGCCCAGGGTGGTCAGCTGGTCCACGATCTTTTCCGTCTCGTCGCCGTAGCTGGCCCGCAGCCAGAAGGTCTGGGGCGAGGCCTGCTCCCGCAGCTCGTCGGCCCCGGTGTATGGCGCCACCGAGGGCACGCCCCGCTCGTTCACCAGGGGCATCAGGGCCGTGTAGTTGGCGCTGCCGAACATGCCGAGAAAGGCGAAGACGCCCTCCTTGTCCAGCAGCAGCTTGGCGTTCTCCACGCTCTTTTCCACCACGTAGCCGTCGTCCAGGGTCACCAGCTCGATACGGCGGCCGTGGATGCCGCCCTTGCTGTTGATCCACTTGAGATAGGCCTGGGCCCCGTCCCGGTACTCGCTGCCCAGTTCGGCCAGGGGCCCGCTGAGGGGCAGGGACTGGCCCAGCTTGATGACATTGCCCTGCTGGGCATGAAGCGACGTCGCCAGCAGGGCCCCACAAACGAAATAGAGCCCCGTGAGGGCTCGCCGTAGCGCCTTCATCCACAATCTCCTTTGGTGTCTCGATGCCGCCTGGTAGGGGACCGGTATGCTCCGGTTCGGGCCTCGTTCGCTGACGGGCTGGCCACAGTCTAGGAAGGGACGCAGCGGGAGATTGTCATCTGCACGACAATTGGCCCCAGGCCCCGCCGGGCCTGCATCGGCGGCGGGCGGCGGAGGGCCGGCAAGGCCCGGCGGCGATGACCGGAGCATCCGCCGACGCCTATTCCATGGCACCATGGCCGGCCCCCAACCGACCCGAGGAGATCCCATGCCCTACGTCAATATCCAGATCACCGCCGGCGCCAGCCGGGAACAGAAGGCCCGCCTAGTGGCGGAAGTCACCGACAGCCTGGTGCGGGTGCTGGGCAAAAAGCCGGAACACACCCACATCGTGATCCAGGAAATCGCCGAGGAAAACTGGGGCTTTGCCGGCCTGCTCACCGACGACTGGAAGCGGCGCCAGGGCTGAGCCCGAAAAACAAAACCCGCCTGGCGGCGGGTTCGGGCGGGGCGCGGCCCCACGGCGGCGGCCGGTGGCGCAATCGCGCCACGGCCAGGGCCGGGACGGTCTAGACCGTGGTCAGGCCGTTGCCTTCCACCGCCACGATGGCCTTGGCCTGGTTGAAGTCTTCCGCATAGCCGCTGGCGTAGAGGCAGCAGGCCAGCTGGTTGGCCAAAGGCAGGGGCAGGCTGGCCTGGCCGTCCAGCACCTTGCGGATCCACTGGGCGGTGACCTTGGCGTCGCACTCCTCCGGCAGGTTGGGCAGGGCCTTGAGGCTTTCGTGCTCGGCCTCGAACAGCACCTCGCACTGCTCCTCGTGCAGGTACTCGATGCGCGGGCGGCGCTTGGGGTTGGCGAAGGGCTCCCCTTCCGAGGCCCGCAGCAGCAGGGCCCGGCCGCCGCCGTAGGAGAGGATGTCGCGCATCAGGTCCATGTAGGCCGGATGGGTGGCGGCCCCCAGCAGGACGCCGCCGCCCTTGAAGGGGTCGAGCATCTTCACCAGGCTGTGGGCGCTGTTGCGCAGGCCCAGGCGGCTGCGCAGGGAGAGCAGGTTGTGCAGCCCCGGGCTGAGCACGTTGAGGGGCACGAAGGCCACGCCGTAGCCGTCCATGGCCTGCTGCACGGCGCTGTGGCTGGCGCAGGGCATCAGGCCCAATTCGCGAAAGACGTGGGCCGAAGTGACCCGGCCATAGCCTTCGAGCAGGCCGTGCACCAGCACCGGCACGCCGAAGCGCTGCAGCAGCAGGGCCAGCAGGGGCGTCAGGTTGGCCCCCTTGCGGGCGCCGTTGTAGCTGGGAATGACCACCGGCCGGATGCGCCCGGGGGGCGGCCGCAGGGCATGCACCCGCTCGCTGGCGGCGGCCAGGAAGCCGATCATTTCCTCGGCGCTCTCGCCCTTGACCCGCAGGGCGATGGTGATGGCCCCCAGTTCCAGTTCGGGCACACCGCCGTCGAGCATGGCGCCGTAGAGCAGCTGGGCCTCCTCCTGGGTCAGGTCCTTGGGGCCTTCGGCCCCGCGGCCGAGTTCCTTGATGAAGTGGGCGTAATTCATGGGCGTCTCCCCGGTTTTCCTTGTCTTTCCCTCAGGCAGCCTGGGGGGATGTCTTGGCAACGATGATTTTCTTCACTTCGGGCAGGCAGCCGCCGCAGAAGGTTCCGCATTTTAGCTCGTTCTGCAGGCCGTCCAGGTCCAGGCCCCTGGCGATGCCGGCCTCGATCTGGGCCTGGGTGATGTCGGCGCACTTGCACACCACCGGGCTGGCGCGCAGCAGCTTGGCCGGCGGCGTGCTGATGGGGGCCACCGCCCAGCGCAGCAGGTCCGGGTCCAGCACGTCGTCGGAGATGGCGTCCTTGAGCCAGGCCAGGGCCTGGGTCTCGCCGGCCAGGCGCACCCCGAGCAGGTGGCCGTCCCGGGCCAGGGCCCGCTTGCCGATGTGGCGGCGGCGGTCGGCGTAGACGATGGCGCCCTCCTCCCGCTCCAGGTCGAAGAGGGCGTCGATCTCCCGGATCTGGGCCTCGTCCAGGGGCGCCTCTGCCGCGGCGCGGAACACCACCAGGGGCTGGCCGCGGCCATAGAGGCCGACGCTGGCGTAGGGGAAGCGGGGCAACAGGCGGCGCGCCCTTTGCAGCAGGGCCAGGCTGGAGGCCAGGGCGTCGGGCCCCTCTCCGGCCCGCACCACGGCCAGGGGCCAGGGCAGGTCGGCCTTTTCCACCTGCACCGGGGCGTGCTTCAGCTCGGGCTGCAGGGAAATGGGATCGCAGGCCGGGCCGGTGAAGGCGTTGACGCCGGCGCCGTGCATGAACCGGCTGCCCCAGTGCATGGGCAGCCAGGCCCGGCCCTGCTTCAGGCCGGCCACGGCGGCCACCCGCAGCACCAGGCTGTCGCGGCCGTTGCTGACCCGGGCCAGGTCGCCGTCCTCCAGACCCCGGTGGCGCAGGTCGCAGGGATGCATGGCCAGCACCGCCTCCTCGGCGCCGTGGAACAGGCGCGGTACGGTGCCGGTACGGCTCATGCCGTGCCACTGGTCCCGCAGGCGGCCGGAGAGAAGGCTGATGGGCTGATCCACATCGGTGGGCTCGGCCACCTCCTGGTGCTGCACCGGGACGAAGCGGGCGCGGCCGGAAGGCGTGGGGAAGCGGCCGTCGGCGTAAAGCCGGGGCAGGCCGGCCTCGGCCCCTTCGGGGAAGGGCCACAGCTGGGGCCCGCGCTGCTCCAGGAGGCCGTAGGAGAGGCCGGTGATGTCCAGGTCCCGGCCCCGGGTGCTGTCCCGGTGCTCGTTGAAGATGGCTTCGGGACGGCGGTAGGGGAACAGGCGGCGGGCCTCTTCGCCCCGGCCCAGCTCGTCCCCCAGGCGGTGGGCGAAATCGACGGCGATGGCCCAGTCGGCCCGGGCCTCGCCGGCCGGCGCCACGGCAGCCCGCACCCGGGAGATGCGGCGCTCCGAATTGGTCACCGTGCCCTCCTTCTCGCCCCAGCTGGCGGCGGGCAGCAGCAGGTCGGCGTAGGCGGCGGTGTCGGTGTCGCCGTAGGCTTCCTGCAGCACCACGAATTCCGCCGTCTCCAGGGCAGCCCGCACCCGGGCCTGGTCCGGCAGGGAATGGGCCGGGTTGGTGCAGGCGATCCACAGGGCCTTGACCTCGCCCCGGCCCACGGCCTCGAACAGCTGCACGGCGGTGAGGCCGGGCTTGGCCGGCACCTCGGGCACGCCCCAGAAGCGGGCCACTTCGGCCCGGTGCTCGGCGTTGCCCAGATCCCGGTGGGCTGAGAGCAGGTTGGCCATGCCCCCCACTTCCCGGCCGCCCATGGCGTTGGGCTGGCCGGTGAGGGAGAAGGGGCCGGCGCCGGGCCGGCCGATGTGGCCGGTGGCCAGGTGCAGGTGGATCAGGGCGGCGTTGTTGTGGCTGCCGTGGCGGGACTGGTTGAGGCCCTGGCACCAGAGGGACAGGCTGGCCTTGGAGAGGCCGAACCAGCGCGCCGCCTGGACGATGTCCTCGGCTGGGATGCCGCAGATCTGGGCCGCCGCGGCGGGGCTGTAGTCCGCCGCAATCGCCTCCAGGGCGGCAAAGCCTTCGGTGTGGGCGGCGATGTAGTCCCGGTCCACCAGGTTCTCGGCCAGCAGCACGTGCAGCATGGCGTTGTAGAGGGCGATGTCGGTGCCGGGCTTCAGGGCCAGGTGCAGGTCGGCGATGGCGGCCGTCTCGCTGCGGCGGGGGTCGGCGACGATGATCTTGAGTTCGGGATTGGCTGCCCGGGCATCCTCGATGCGGCGGAAGACGATGGGATGGGCGGCGGCCGGATTGGCGCCGGTGATGAACAGGCACTGGGCCAGGCCGATGTCCTCGTAGCAATTGGGCGGCGCGTCCACGCCCAGGGTCAGCTTGTAGCCGGAGGCGGCGGAGGACATGCAGAGGCGGGAGTTGGTGTCGATGTTGTTGCTGCCGATGAAGCCCTTCACCAGCTTGTTGAAGACGTAGTAGTCCTCGGTCAGCAGCTGGCCGGAGACGTAGAAGGCCACCGCCTCCGGTCCGTGCTCGGCGATGACGGCGGCGAAACGGCGGGCCGCCACGGCCATGGCCTGCTCCCAGCTCACCCGCTGGCGCGGCTGGTCGCGGCGGGTGCGCACTTCCGGATAGAGGGCCCGGTTGGCCTGAAGGGTGCCGGGGGCGGCGGTGAGGTGCAGGGTCGCCCCCTTGGCGCAGAGGCGCCCCTGGTTGGCCGGGTGCTCCGGGTCGCCGCGCACGTCGGTGATGCGGCCGTCGCGGCTGTCGATGAGGACGCCGCAGCCGGTGCCGCAGTAGCAGCAGGTGGAAGGGGTGACACTGGGGGGGAAGTGGCTTTCATTTGGCATGGTCTGGGCTCCTGCCCCAACACAGCAACAGCCATGCCACCATTAATAATCAATGGGTTACTAATAAACAACAGCGAATCCGCCAGGCGAACGGCTGGATTTCGGCCCCAGCTTGGCGCATCCCGCGCCAGCTTGGTGCGCCAAAGAAAAACCGCCTCGGCTTGGGGCGCGAGGCGGTTTCCGGTGGAGCGGCGGGGAGTACCCGGGAGGGAAAGCCCCCGCTCACTTCACCCGCTGCAGGTGGGGACGGCCGCTGGGCGGTGCAGCCGGCGGCTCCGGCGGGGTCTCGTCGCCGACATCCGCCACCACTTCGCCCTCGCCTTCCACTTCTTCATCCACCTCGAAGGCCATGCCGGCCCCGTTTTCACGGGCGTAGATGGCCACCACATTGCCCACCGGCACCGACAGATCCCGGGCCACACCGCCAAAACGGGCGGCAAAGCTGATCAGCTCGTTGCTCATGTTGAGGTGGGAAGTGGCGTCGCCGCTGATGTTGAGGACGATCTGGCCGTCCCGCACGTACTCGCGGGGCACCAGGGTCCGGTCATCCACGGCCACTGCGATGTAGGGGGTAAAGCCGTTGTCCACGCACCATTCGTAAATGGCGCGGATCAGGTAGGGCTTGGTGGAGGGCAGTTGCATGACAGTCTTCCGCTGAATGGCGCCGACCGGTCCGGCCGACGCACCGGCACCGCAGGCGCCGGCCTGGAGAAAAGACGGGGACACCGTGGCGGCGCCCCCGTCAGTTCGTTACTTGCGCATCACCTTTTCGGAAGGCGTCAGGGCATCGATGAAGCCCTGGCGGCTGAAGATGCGCTCGGCGTACTTCATCAGCGGCGCGGCGGTCTTCGGCAGGTCGATGCCGTAGTGG
The DNA here is from genome assembly GCF_058809645.1 of Azospira sp. MPR-E4. Classification (NCBI taxonomy): domain Bacteria; kingdom Pseudomonadati; phylum Pseudomonadota; class Betaproteobacteria; order Rhodocyclales; family Rhodocyclaceae; genus Azospira; species Azospira sp. MPR-E4. The sequence goes on from NZ_JBXAST010000022.1 coordinate 43,647, forward strand.
TCCAGGCGCCACAGCAGGGGGGCGATGGCCACGTCGAGCATGGAGAACTCGTCGCCCAGCATGAACTTCTGCTTGGCGAACATGGGAGCCAGCTCGGTCAGGCGGTTGCGGATTTCGGTCCGCGCCTTGTCGGCGGTCTTGGCGTTCTTTTCCAGGGGCTCGATGTAGGCAAAGATTTCCCGTTCCATGGTGGACAGCAGCTGGCGCGCCCGGGCCCGCATGATGGGGTCGGCCGGCATGAGCTGGGGATGGGGGAAACGCTCATCGATGTATTCGTTGATGATGTTGGGTTCGTACAGGATCAACTCGCGCTCGACCAGCACCGGCACCCGGTTGTACGGGTTGATGACGGCAATGTCTTCGGGCTTGTTGAAGAGGTCCACATCGATCACCTGGAAGTCCATGCCCTTTTCGAACAGGACGATGCGGCAGCGGTGGCTGAAGGGATCGGTGGTGCCGGAGTAGAGGTTCATCATGACTCGTTACCTCAAAAAGGAATCGGCACCGCCGCCGGGAAAAGCCCCGATCGGCGATGCCGTAGCCTGAATGTCAGGCGGATTAGTGCACGTCTTTCCAGTACTCGCGCTTGAGAGCGTAAGCAACGACGAAGAGCACGCCGAGGAACAGCAGGACGGCAATGCCCAGCTGCTTGCGCAGACCGGAAACGGGTTCACCGATGTACACCAGGAAACCGACCAGGTCAGCGATTTGCTTGTCGTACTCGGCGGCGGACAGCTTGCCGGGCACGGCCAGTTCCAGCTTGTGGGTCTCGTGGTTCAGCACTTGCTGACCCTGCAGTTCCCACAGGATGTGCGGCATGCCGACGTTCTCGAACACCACGTTGTTCCAGCCGGTGGGACGCTTGTCGTCACGGTAGAAGGAACGCAGGTAGGTGTAGAGCCAGTCGGCGCCGGGACCGGCTTCGGAAGCGCGGGCACGGGCGATCAGGGTCAGGTCGGGCGGGGTGGCGCCGAACCATTGCTTGGCTTCGTCCGGACGGATGGCGACGCGCATGGGTTCGCCCACCTTGTCGGCGGTGAACAGCAGGCTGTCCTTGATCTGCTGCTCGGTCAGACCGATGCCGGTCAGCCGGTTGTAGCGCATGAAGGAGGCGCCGTGGCAGTTCAGGCAGTAGTTCACGAACAGCTTGGCGCCGTTTTGCAGGGCCGCGTTGTCGCCGGAAACGTCCGGAGCCTTGTCCAGATGCACGGCGGCGCCGCTGGCCAGCGCCATCAGGGGCGCGAAGAGCAATGCAGTAAGCAGTTTTTTCATGTCGCTCTCGTCCTTATTTCATGGTCACACGCTCGGGTTCCGGCGTGTACTTGTCCACCTTGGAATACCACGGCATCAGCAGGAAGAAGCCGAAGTAGATCAGGGAGCAAACCTGGGAGACCTTCTCGCCCCAGTAGGAGGGCGGCTGGGTACCGAGGTAGCCCAGGATCACGAAGCAGATCACGAACAGGGTCAGGAAGGTCTTGTAGATCGGACCGCGGTAGCGGATGGACTTGACCGGGCTGCGATCCAGCCAGGGCAGGAAGGCGAAGATCACCACGGAAGCGCCCATGGCCACCACACCCCAGAACTTGGCATCCAGACCCAGGATCGGCCACACCATGGCGCGCAGGATGGAGTAGAAGGGGGTGAAGTACCACACCGGAGCGATGTGGGGCGGGGTCTTCAGGGGATCGGCCGGAATGAAGTTGTTGTATTCCAGGAAGTAGCCGCCGCCTTCGGGTGCGAAGAACACCACGCAGGAGAAGACCATCAGGAAGACCACGACGCCGACGATGTCCTTGACGGTGTAGTAGGGATGGAAGGGAATGCCGTCCAGGGGATGGCCGTTCTCGTCCTTCAGCTTCTTGATCTCGACGCCGTCGGGGTTGTTGGAACCGACTTCGTGCAGGGCCAGGATGTGGGCGGCGACGAGGCCGATCAGCACCAGGGGCATGGCGATCACGTGGAAGGAGAAGAAACGGTTCAGGGTTGCATCGCCCACCACGAAGTCACCGCGCAGCCAGACGGACAGGTCCGGTCCGATCAGGGGAATGGCGGAGAACAGGTTCACGATCACCTGGGCGCCCCAGAAGGACATCTGGCCCCAGGGCAGCAGGTAGCCGAAGAAGGCTTCGCCCATCAGGCACAGGAAGATGCCGACGCCGAACAGCCAGATCAGCTCGCGGGGCTTGCGGTAGGAACCGTAGAGCATGCCGCGGAACATGTGCAGGAAGACGACGATGAAGAAGGCGGAAGCACCGGTGGAGTGCATGTAGCGGATCAGCCAGCCCCAGGGCACGTCGCGCATGATGTACTCGACGGAGGCGAAAGCCACGGGCACGCCGGCGGCGTTCAGGGAAGCATCCGGCTTGAAGTGCATCACCAGGAAGATGCCGGTGACGATCTGCAGCACCAGGACCAGCAGGGCCAGGGAGCCGAAGAAGTACCAGAAGTTGAAGTTCTTCGGTGCGTAGTACTCGGACAGGTGGCCCTTCCACATGGAAGTGGCGGGGAAGCGGGCATCGACCCACTCCAGCACGTTGCCGCCGATGGAACCGTCGGACTTGTACTTTTCGAAATTGGTATTGGCAGCCATTCCTTACGCCCCCTTCTTGTCTTCGCCGATCAGGATGCGGGTATCGGACAGATACATGTGCGGCGGAACTTCCAGGTTGGTCGGAGCCGGCTTGGCCTTGTAAACGCGGCCGGCAAAGTCGAAGGTGGAACCGTGGCAGGGGCACAGGAAGCCGCCCAGCCAGTCACCGGACATGCCCTCTTCGGCGCCGTGCTTGAACTTGGCGGAAGGAGAACAGCCCAGGTGGGTACAGATACCCACGGCCACCAGCACTTCGGGCTTGATGGAGCGGGTTTCGTTCTGGCAGTAGGCGGGCTGCTGCTCTTTTTCGGACTTGGGATCGGCGACGGCATCGGCCAGCTTGGGCAGGGTGTCCAGCATGTCCTTGGTGCGGTTGATGATCCACACCGGCTTGCCACGCCATTCCACGGTCATCATCTGACCCGGTTCCAGCTTGGAAATATCCACTTCCACCGGAGCGCCGGCTGCCTTGGCGCGTTCGGACGGCAGCATGCTGGCGACGAACGGCACGAGTGCCGCCACCGCCCCGGCCCCGCCCACGGCCGCGGTAGCGACGATCAGACGCCGCCTGCCGCAGTCCACTTTGTTCTCTTTGCTCATAGCGCAGATCCCTAGAACGTTGAAATTAAAATTCAGAACAGCAATTCGGTAACGCCTTCGGCGAGGCAAAAATGATCCTGGCCGAACAAAACCGGAAGATTATACTCGAATCCACCTACGGACTGGAACCGGGCCGGGAACTCAATGTCGTCAAATGCGTCGAAAGCCGCTCCAAACCTGAGCCCGGTCAAGAATCGGACCCGCCAGGGCTAGGCTTCCACGTTTTTCCGCTCCCGCATGGCCTGGGCCAGGGTGCCGGCATCCACGTACTCCAGCTCCCCACCCACCGGCACCCCCCGGGCGATCCGGGTCACCTTGATGCCCCTGCTGCGCAGCAGTTCGCTGACGTAGTGAGCGGTCGCTTCGCCTTCGTTGGTGTAATTGGTGGCCAGGATGACCTCCTGGACCTCGCCATCGCAGGCCCGGGCCAGCAGACGGTCCAGCTGCAGCTCCCGGGGACCGACACCGTCCAGCGGCGACAAGCGCCCCATGATGACGTAGTAGAGCCCGTTGTAGGCCTGGGTCTGCTCCATCATGTTCATGTCCACCGGCGTTTCGACGACGCACAGCAGGCTGGCATCCCGCTTGGTGGAGGCGCAGCGCTCGCAGACATCGGACTCGGTGAAGGTGTTGCAGCGGCTGCAATGGCGAATGGCCTCCAGCGCATGGGACATGCCGTCTGCCAGGCGGCGGGCGCCCTTGCGGTCCCGCTGCAGCAGATGGTAGGCCATGCGCTGGGCCGATTTCGGCCCGATCCCCGGCAAACAGCGGAGGGCCTCGATCAGTTCTTCGAGGCTGGATGGGGTGCTCATCAGAAGGGCAGCTTGAATCCGGGGGGCAGGTTGAGGCCGGCAGTGAAGCCGGACATGCGTTCCTTGCTCAGCTCCTCGCCACGGCGCACTGCGTCATTGACGGCGGCGGCGATCAGGTCTTCCAGCATTTCCTTGTCGTCCATGACCGAGGGGTCGATCGTGACACGGCGCACGTCGTGGGAACAGGTCATCAGCACCTTGACCATGCCGGCACCGGCCTGACCTTCCACCTCGACGCGACCCAGCTCTTCCTGGGCCTTCTTCATGTTTTCCTGCATTTGCTGGGCCTGCTTCATCAGGCCGGCGATGCCGCCTTTCATCATTTTCGTGGTCCTCGACTAGATGGGTTTGATGGATGATTCAATCAGCGTGGCGTCGAAGATGTCGATCACCTCGCGCACAAAGGGATCCTGCTCGATGGCGGCGACAGCCCGGTCCTGGCGCTCCTCCCGCTCCTGCTGGAGGATCGCCGCCGGCGTCAGCGTGCTCACCTCGGCCACTTCGATCTGCAACTGCAGCGGTCGGCCGCAGTATTCGCCCAGGGCCTGCTGCAGCCGATCCTGGGCCGCCTTCATGATCAGGTGGCGATGGGCCGGCGGCAAGCGCAATTGCACCACCTCCCCGCCCAGCTTCAGCAACTCGCAGTGCTGGGCCAGGGCCCGCGCCATACCGGACAACTGCAAGCTGTCAAGAATCGACTGCCAGTCACCTGGAGCCTCGCTATCAGCGGCGACAACCTGTGCCGCCGGCATCATCTCCGCAGGAGTGGTTACCGGCTGTACGACGGGGGCTTCTGCAGCTCGGGCCGGGACGGAAATTCGGGAAGGAGCCGCCTTAACCGCGGGAGCCTGCGCCCGCGGGGCGGCCAACGCTTTTCCCGGGGATGGGCCCTCCCCAGGCTGGCGCGGCGCAAAGGCATGCAGACGCAACAGGGTCATGACGAAACCGGCATGGGGGTCGGGCGCCATGGGTAGTTCATGGCGACCATGCACGCTGATCTGGTAGGCCAACTGCACCGTCTGGGCGTCGATGGCACCTGCCAGTGCGAGCAAGCGGCTGCGGTCCGGCGTATCCTCGGCAATGGCGGCCGGGGCCAGCTGGGCCACCTGCAGACGGGTCAGCATGGCAGCCAGATCCTGCAGGGCACTGTCGAAGGATAGGCTGCGCTCCGTCATCAGATCGGCCACACTCAGCATGGCACTGACATCGCCCTGGGCCATGGCTTCCAAGAGGGTGAACAGGTAATCCTGATCCACGGTGCCGAGCATGTCGCGCACCAGGGACTCCTCCACCTTGCCGGTGCCATGGGCAATCGCCTGGTCGAGCAGCGAAAGGGCGTCACGCATACTGCCGTTGGCAGAGCGGGCCAGCAGAGCCAACGCCGGCGCCTCGAAGGGGACGGATTCAGCCTCAAGGATGTGGGAAAGATGGCCGGTGATGGCCTGGGGCGGCATCTGCTTCAGATTGAACTGCAGACAGCGGGAAAGAACCGTCACCGGAATTTTCTGGGGATCGGTGGTCGCCAGGATGAATTTGACGTGCTCGGGTGGCTCTTCCAGGGTCTTCAACATGGCGTTGAAGGCCGAATTGGAGAGCATGTGCACTTCGTCGATCACGTAGACCTTGAAGCGGCCCCGGGTAGGCGCATACACCGCGTTCTCGAGCAGCTGGCGCATCTCATCGACCCGGGTATTGGTGGCCGCATCGACCTCGAGAAGATCTACAAAACGACCCGCATCGATTTCCTGGCAGGCAGAACATTGCCCGCAGGGAGTCGCCGAGATGCCGGATTCACAATTGAGGGATTTGGCCAGGATGCGGGCCAAGGTGGTCTTGCCGACACCTCGGGTGCCGGTGAAGAGATACGCGTGGTGGAGCCGCTGCTCGGTGAGGGCATGGGTCAACGCACGGACCACATGCTCCTGGCCGACCAGGGTGGAAAAGCTTCGAGGGCGCCATTTGCGCGCCAGAACCTGATAGCTCATGCCGAATAGTCTCGCACGACAGCGGCACCCGACCGCCCATGGCGGCTGCCGGAAATGAAAGTGGCGAGCCTTACCCCCGGCACTTGCAGTAAGTAGCTGTGGCTGCTTCCTTCCGGACCTGACCAGGTTCACCACCCTGCAATGCGGGGAGACCCGCCGGTGCGAATTCTAACATAGCTGATCGGCGTTTCTCGCCCACCAGCGCTTTTTTTCCGTCACTCGAACGAGTAACCAGTCCTCCGCGAAATCTCGATGTCGCAAGCCGATATCTGGACTCGGCAAGAGCCGGCGGCACAGAAATCTAAACAATTTGGGATGGAGGGAATTTAGTGAGGTACAAATAGAAACACCCCAGCCACGAGGTAGCTGGGGTGTTGTAAGGGGAGCCTGGCGGTGACCTACTTTCGCACATGAAGTATGC
>NZ_JBXAST010000023.1:0-49344 GCF_058809645.1 Azospira sp. MPR-E4
GGGCAGCGGTGGGGCGGGGGCGGCAGCACGGTGACGAAGTCGCCGCCCTTGAAGCTGTGCAGCTTCTTCTTCAGGGTGATGTGCTCGGCGCTGGGGATGTAGGCCGCCGGGTAGTTGGCCTTGGTGTAGTTGATGGTCTTGCGGTCGTCGCCGAACCAGGCTTCGTACTGGTAGCGGATGCCGGGGGCCAGCACCAGGTAGTCGTAGCCGATGGCGCCCTGGCCGGTGATGACCTTCTTCCTGTCCCGCTCGATGCCGACGATCTCGGACTGCAGGAACTGGTAGCCGAATTTCTTCGCCACGGTCAGGTAGTCGTGCACCAGCAGGTCGGTGCCGACGATGTCCACCAGCCACTTGTTGCTCATGGGACAGGACCAGAACACCGGGTTGCGTTCGATCAGCACCACTTCGACCGACGGGTCCAGCTTGCGCAGGTAGCGGGCCACGGTGAGGCCGCCCCAGCCGCCGCCGCAGACGACGACGCGCTTGCCCTTGGGCGGCGGCAGCAGTTCGGCGCCGAGGGAGGGCAACACCAGGTTGCCGGCATGGGCCCGGGAGACGACACCTGCGCCCAGGGCGCCGGCAGTCGCCAGGAAGTTACGACGGGAAAAGGACATGACAGACTCCCCAAAACAAAGCCGCCGCGATGGGGATGGCACCGCAGCTTAAAAGCGGCCTGGCCGCTGAAAAATGGTGGCGGTACACCGACCGCCGGGGCGGAGGATAGCCGGGGCAGGCAGGGGGGGCAAGACTGTCGGTTGTTGGCGGCGGTTTATCATGGGCAGGAAAAAAATCAGAAGGAGTGGGCCATGGCGGTAAGAGTCATTCGACTGGGAACCCCCCGGATGCCGGGGGAAGGCACCCGCATCGGCACCGTGCGGCGGCCGCCCCGTGGCGTCCCCAAGCGCGAATACGCCAGCCGGGACTGGTACGACGTGTGGTTTCCCAACCTGGCCCCCAGCCTGGAGGCCATGAAGCTGGCCCAGGCGGCCGCCAGTGAGGCGGAGTGGGCCGCCTTTGTGCGGAAATACCGAAGCGAGATGGCAACGCCGGAGAACCGCCATGCCATCGAATTGCTGGCGGTGCTGTCCCGGCAAAGCAACTTTGCCGTGGGCTGTTACTGCGAGGACGAACGCCATTGCCACCGTTCCGTCCTCAAGGAACTGTTGCGCGAGAGTGGTGCCGAGTTGGCAGATTGAAGGCGGATTGAGGGTGGAGCGAGGCTTTCGGCCGCCTGTCCGATATCCGACAAATGTCGCATTCCCCTCGCCCTGTACATGGCTCCATGTCAGGCGTGTAACATATTGATGTAATGTTGTTTTGTCGGAATTTCCGGCCCTGGCACCCTTATTGCTGATACCCCGGCAAGAGGCCATGCCATGACAACCATCACCATCAACGACACCACCCTGCGCGACGGCGAACAGACCGCCGGGGTGGCGTTCACCGCCGCGGAGAAACTGGCCATTGCCCAGGCCCTGGCGGCGGCCGGGGTGCCGGAGATGGAGGTGGGCATTCCCGCCATGGGCGAGCAGGAGCAGGAAGTGATCCGGGCCATCGCCGGCCTCGGGCTGTCCACCCGGCTCATGGTGTGGGGCCGCATGTGCGCCGCCGACCTGGAAGTGACGCGGCGCTGCAATGCCCACATCGTCAATCTCTCCATTCCCGTTTCCGACCAGCAGATCCGCCACAAGCTGAACAAGGACCACCGCTGGGTGCTCGATTCCATCCGCCGCTTCGTGCCCGAGGCCCGGGCGGCGGGGCTGGAGGTGTGCGTCGGCGGTGAGGATTCCTCCCGGGCCGACCTGGACTTCCTGCACCGGGTCATGGAGGCGGCCCAGGCCGCCGGCGCCCGCCGTTTCCGCTTTGCCGACACCCTGGGGGTGCTGGACCCCTTCATCACCCACCAGCGCATCGCCGCCCTGCGGGCCCGCAGCGACCTGGAAATCGAAATCCACGCCCATGACGACCTGGGGCTGGCCACCGCCAACACCCTGGCCGCGGTGACCGCCGGCGCCACCCACATCAACACCACGGTCAACGGCCTGGGCGAGCGGGCCGGCAATGCGCCCCTGGAAGAGTCGGTGATCGCCCTCCGGCATCTCTACGACATCGACAGCGGCGTCGATCCCCTACAGCTGCCGGCCATCTCCGATCTGGTGGCCAAGGCTTCGGGGCGGCCGGTGGCGGTGAACAAGAGCATCGTCGGCGCCAACGTGTTCACCCACGAGGCCGGCATCCACGTGGATGGCCTGGCCAAGAACCCGGCCAACTACCAGGCCTTCGATCCGGCGGAAGTGGGCAAGGGCCACCGCATCGTGCTGGGCAAGCATTCCGGTTCCACCGCCGTGATCCACGCCTACAAGGACCTGGGCATCGATATCGACGAGGGCATGGCCCGCCGCATCCTCTCCCGGGTGCGCAGCTACGCCATGGCCTTCAAGCGCCCGCCGGGCTTTCGCGAACTGATGAGTTACTACCTGGAAGGGATGCAGGGGAGCGGCCGTCCGGCCCCCCGGCTGCATGTCGTCTGAACAAGGAGAAGCCTATGGAAACCCTGATGGACGAACTGCAGCAGCTCTCCACCGCCGAGGAATTCCTCGACTACTTCGGCCTGGAATACGACCCGGCCGTGGTCAGCGTCTCGCGCCTGCACATCCTCAAGCGCTTCAACCAGTACCTGGCCCGGGAAGGCGGACTGGCGGGCCTCAACGAGGGCCTGAGCCGCATCAAGTGCCGGGAGCTGCTGGCCCGGGCCTATACCGATTTCGTTCATTCCTCCGGGATCGAGCAGAAGGTTTTCAAAGTGTTTCAACAGGGCGTGCAGCGGGTATCCGTGGATAGCCTGCGCCGCTCCCTAGGAGAGGCAAGCCATGCATAGCGTCGTCTGTATCAAGCAGGTGCCGGACTCGGCCCAGATCCGGGTGCATCCGGTGACCAACACCATCATGCGCCAGGGGGTGCCGGCCATCATCAACCCCTACGACCTGTTCGCCCTGGAAGAGGCTCTGCGCCTCAAGGACAGGTTCGGCGGCACCGTCACCGTGGTCACCATGGGCCCGCCCATGGCCGAGGCGGCCCTGCGCAAGTGCCTTTCCTACGGCGCCGACGACGCCATCCTGGTGTCCGACCGGGCCTTCGCCGGTTCCGACACCCTGGCCACCTCCTACGCCCTGGCCACGACCATCAAGAAGATCATGGGCAACATGCCGGTGGACCTGATCTTCACCGGCAAGCAGACCATCGACGGCGACACCGCCCAGGTGGGCCCCGGCATAGCCAAGCGCCTCGACTACCAGCTGCTGACCTACGTCTCCAAGATCGTGGACCTGGACCTGGAGAAGAAGGAAATCACCGTGGAGCGCCGGGCCGAGGGCGGCGTGCAGCTGCTGAAGACCGCCACTCCCTGCCTCATCACCATGCTTGAAGGCACCAACGAGATGCGCTTCGGCGACCTGGACGACCTGTTCCGCGCCGCCCGCTACGACCTCAAGGTGTGGAACCGGGAAGCCGCCGGCATCGACGATGCCGAGATGATCGGTCTCAAGGGCAGCCCCACCGTGGTGAGCAAGGTCTTCGCCCCCCGCCCCCGCAGCCAGCGGGCCGAGATGGTGGAGACGGTGGACAACGATCCGAAGAACCTGGCCGTGACCCTCCTGGCCAAGGTGTTCACCCAGCATCCCAAGCTGGAAAAGGAAATCGCCAAGCGGGCGGGTTAACCAGGGAAGAGGACAACAGCCATGAGCGAACAACCGAAAAAGCCGGCGAAGAAAAAGGTCGAACTGGACCCCCGCTTCGTCAATTACAAGCACGTCTGGGTGGTCGTCGAGAGCGAGCGCGGCGAAGTGCATCCGGTCTCCTGGGAACTGCTGGGCGAGGGCCGCAAGCTGGCCGACGCCCTCGGCGTGCAGCTGTGCGGCGTGGTCATGTGCGGCCCCGGCGAACGCGGTGCCGGCATCTGCGGCGAGGCCTTCACCTACGGCGCCGACAAGTGCTACCTGATGCAGGACGAAGTGCTGAAGGACTACCGCAACGAGCCCTACACCAAGGCCCTGACCGACCTGGTGAACACCTACCAGCCGGAAATCCTCATGCTCGGCGCCTCCACCCTGGGCCGGGACCTGGCCGGCTCGGTGGCCACCACCCTGGGCACCGGCCTGGTGGCCGACTGTACCGAACTGGTGATCGAGACCGAGACCCGCAACCTGGCCTCCACCCGTCCCACCTTCGGCGGCTCCCTGCTCTGCACCATCATGACCCAGCGCCACCGGCCCCAGATGGCGACCGTGCGGCCCCGGGTGATGGCCATGCCGGAAGCCGACGGCAGCCGCAGCGGCGAAATCGTCACCGTGCCCTTCTCCATGATCGAAACCTCCATCGTCACCAAGGTGCTGGAGTTCATCGCCGACGACACCCGGGACAAGCCCAACCTGCCCTTCGCCGACATCATCGTCTCCGGCGGCCGGGGCCTGAAGAAGCCGGAAAACTTCCAGCTGGTGTGGGACCTGGCCAAGGTCCTGGGCGCCGAGGTGGGCGCCTCCCGTCCGGTGGTGCAGGCCGGCTGGGCCGAGCTGGACCGCCAGGTGGGCCAGTCCGGCAAGACGGTGCGGCCCAAGCTGTACATCGCCGCCGGCATCTCCGGCGCCATCCAGCACCGGGTGGGCATGGACGGGGCCGACGTCATCATCGCCATCAACACCGATGCCAATGCCCCCATTTTCGACTTCGCCCACTACGGCATCGTCGGCAACGCCATGACCATCCTCCCGGCGCTGACCGAAGCCTTCAAGGCCCACCTGGCGCAAGCCAAAAAAGCCGGCTAACAGGAGAACACCATGGCTGAAAAATTTGACGTGATCGTGGTCGGCGCCGGCATGGCCGGCAACGCCGCCGCCTACACCCTGGCCAAGGGCGGCCTCAAGGTGCTGCAGATCGAGCGGGGCGAAACCCCGGGCTCGAAGAACGTGCAGGGCGCCATCCTCTACTCGGACGCCATCGAGAAGATCATTCCCGACTTCCGCGACGACGCCCCCCTGGAGCGCCATCTCATCGAGCAGCGGGTGTGGATCCTGGACGACAACTCCTACGTCGGCACCAACTACCGCTCCGAGGACTTCAACAAGCCGCCCTACAACCGCTACACCATCATCCGCGCCCACTTCGACCAGTGGTTCAGCAAGAAGGCGCGGGAGGTCGGCGCCCTCACCATCTGCGAGACCACCGTCACCGAACTGCTGCTGGACGGCAAGAAGGTGGTGGGGGTGATGACCGACCGCAAGGGCGGCGAAATCTACGCCGACGCGGTGATCCTGGCCGACGGGGTGAATTCCCGCCTGGCCACCAAGGCCGGCTTCCATCCCGAGATCAAGCCCAAGGACGTGGCCCTGGCGGTGAAGGAAATCCACTTCCTGCCCCAGGAGACCATCGAGGCCCGCTTCAACATCGGCGAGGAAGAGGGCGTGGTCATCGAAATGGCCGGCACCATCTCCGAAGGCATGATGGGCACCGCCTTCCTCTACACCAACAAGGAATCCATCACCTTAGGCATCGGCTGCATGCTGTCGGACTTCAAGAAGCAGAAGACCACGCCCTACGAGCTGCTGGACAAGATGAAGAAGCATCCTTCCATCGCCCCCCTGATCGAAGGCGGCGAGATGAAGGAATACGCCGCTCACCTGATCCCCGAAGGCGGCTACAACGCCGTGCCCCAGGTCTATGGCGACGGCTGGCTGATCGCCGGCGATGCCGGCATGTTCGTCAACGGCATCCACCGCGAAGGCTCCAACCTGGCCATGACCACCGGCATGCTGGCGGCCCAGACCCTGGTGGAGCTGAAGCAGGCGGGCAAGGCCTTCACCGCCCCCAACCTCTCCAAGTACAAGGCCAAGCTGGACGACAGCTTTGTCATGAAGGACCTGAAGAAGTACCGCCGCATGCCGGACATCTTCCACAAGAACAATCAGTTCTTCACCACCTACCCGACCCTGCTGTCGAAGGCGGCCCAGACCATCATCCGGGTGGACGGGGTGGACAAGAAAACCAAGGAAAAGGAGATCAAGAAGAGCTTCATCGCCTCCCGCTCCGTCTTTGGCCTGATCGGCGACGCCTTCAAGTTCTGGCGCGCCATGGAATAACCCGGAGGACATGACCATGTTGAAAGTCGAAGAGAAACTGTTCCAGGACCGCTACCGGGTCGATTCGGGCCGTCCCCACATCCAGATCAAGAACCCGGAGCTGTGCACCCACAAGTGCGCCGAGCAGCAATGCACGGTGTGCTGTCCCGCCGGCTGCTATACCCAGGAGGGCAACGGCAAGGTGGTGCTGATCTCCGACGGTTGTCTGGAGTGCGGCACCTGCCGCATCATCTGCGACGAACACCGCAACCTGGAATGGGAATGGCCCCGGGGCGGTTTCGGCATCCTCTTCAAGTTTGGTTGAGGGTTGTAGAACCTTTGCCACAGAGGGCACAGAGAACACAGAGTTACGTCAAAACTGACTGACCTCCAGGTCAATAAGGACGCCACTCTTCAGCATGGCATAGCCAGGACTGGCATCCACGCTGGCTTTCCGGGTGGGTGCTTGTTGCAACCTTCTCCGCCTGAAAGTGGAAAGGAAAAACTCTGTGATCTCTGTGCCCTCTGTGGCTAAAAAAGAAAGCGCAAAAATGGAAGACATTCATCTGTTCCTCGCCCACGCCATCACCCTGGAGCGGGATTCCGCCCGGCGCTACGAGGAGCTGGCCGAAGGCATGAAAACCCTGGGCGATCCGGAAGTGGCCGCCTTCTTCGAGCAGATGGCCCACTACTCCCGCCTGCATCTGGCCGAGGCCACGGAGCGGGGCGGCTTCCGCCATCCGCCCAAGCTGGAGGCCCACGAGTACCAGTGGCCCGACGGCACCAGCCCGGAGACCGCCGCCTGGGCCGGGGTGGATGCCTTCATGGACGTGCCCTCCGCCCTGGCCCTGGCCCTGGACGGGGAGCAGCGCAGCTACGCCTTCTACGCCGGCATCGCCGCCACCACCCGCAATCCCCGGGTCAAGCTGATGGCCGAGGAATTCGCCGCCGAAGAAGGCGAACACGTGGCCGAGCTGGAAAAACGCATCGCCAAACTTCCCGCCTGAGGAGGCGCCATGAAACCCAAGAAGCACGTTTTCGTCTGTACCCAGGGCCGGCCCCCCGGCCATCCCCGGGGCAGCTGCATGCAGAGCGGCGGCCAGGCGGTGATGCAGGCCTTCCTCAACGAGCTGGGCAGCCGCAACGCCTTCGACCGCTTTGCCGTCACCGCCTGCGGCTGTCTCGGCCCCTGCGACGGCGGCCCCCACGTCCTGGTCTATCCGGACGGGGTGCTGTACCAGCACGTGCAGCCCGGCGACGCCGGGGAAATCTTCGACCAGCATCTGGAATTCGACGAGCCCCTGGAACGGCTGCGGGCTCCCGCCGGAGTATGGGACTAGATCTGGAAGACGGCGACCCGGCCGGCGGCGAAAGCATCCCCGGCTACTGCGGCGACCTCCCCGCCGCCACCGCGGCCCTGCTGCAGGAGGCCGCCGCCTGCGACGACGAACGGCGGGCCGAGTTCCTCATCCTCCGGGCCCATCACCAGTCCCCCTTCCACTTCGCCGTGTACCTGGCCCTGTACAAGTTCCACTTCTACCGCCAGCACTTCGAGGCGGCGGAACAGTGGATGCGGGCCGGCCTGGCGGCCAGCGCCCAGGCCGCCGGTTTTCCCCTGGATGCGCCGGCCCCGGCCCGCTTCGCCGAGCCCCTGGCGGCAGCGCCCCGCTTCTACCTCTTCTCCCTCAAGGCCCTGGCCTTCACCCTGCTGCGCCAGCAGCGCCCGGAGGAAGCCCGGGCCTACCTGGACCAGCTGCAGCGCCTGGACCCGCAGGATCGCATCGGCGCCGGCCCGGTCCGGGCGGTGGCCGCGGCGACGGCATAAAGGGCGGCCCGGCGCGTCCATGGTTCCTGCTCCGGCCAGCCAGGCGCCGCCCCGGGCGGCCTGCCCCGAACTGCACCTGCCGCCGCCCCTGCCCGGCATCGTCGCCGCCGTCGGCGAGGATGAGCTGCGCTGGCTCTGCCTGCGCCTGGCGGAAGCCCTCCAGGCCGGGCCCCTGGCGGCGGTGTGGCGGCTGGAGGTGGATGAGTTCTCCGACCTCGCCGGCGAACTGGCCGAGCTGGTGGTGCACGGCCTGGCCGGCCGCCAGCGGCAGCGGGCGGTGATCGCCTGGGTCCGCCTGTGGGGCCGCCACGGCCCCCTGGAGCTGGACGAAGGGCAGCGTCAGTCCTGGCTCGGGCTGTGGTCCGGGCAGCTGCAGCGGGTGCCCCTGCCGGCCTACCTGGCCCGTCCCCTGGAACGCTGGATGGAGGCCCTGACGGCCCAGTGGGTGCAGCCCGGTGCCGCCACGGTGCTGGCCTTTCCCCGGGCATCCCCCGGGTAGCGCCCGTGGTTTTCCCCGGGCTGTAATTTGCCCCCGTTTCCCCTAGACTGGCCTCGAAAACCACTCCCGGGGAAGACGTCGTATGGCCATCAAGGAAAGCTGGCGCTGGATCGCCCTGGTGCTGCTGCTGGTATGCGGCATCGACCTGCGCCTGTACTTCCTGGCCCAGAACGAACGGCAGGCAACCCTGGCCCGGGCCCACGCCACCCTGCACACCAGCGCCAAGGTGCTGCTGGGCCGCATGGACCAGTTGCTCGATACCTACGACCGCACCCTGTCCGGCATCGGCGAGGCCATCGGCGCCCACGGCGGCCTCTCCCGCCGGCCCGATCTCTACCTGCACCGTCTGCTGCTGCGCCGCCATGCCATCACCCCGGGCCTCAACTGGCTGATGCTGGCCGGGACCGACGGTCGCATCGCCGAACTGTCGGACCGCTTCCCCGCCAGCGACGTGGACGACGTCTCCCAATGGCCGTTCTACCAGCTCCCCCTGCGTCATTGGGAGATGGGCCTGTACATCGGCCCGGCCCAGCGCTCGCCCCATTCCAACGAGCCCTTCGTCCCCGTCAGCCGCCGCGTCGAGAACGACGGCGAACGCCTCCTCGGCGTGGTGGCAGGCGGCATCAACCCGGAGCAGCTGCGCCGCCTGCTGGAAGACGAGGACCTGCCCCCCGGCTTCGCCCTGCACCTGCTGTTGGAGGACGGCCGGGCCCTGGCCTGCCTGCCCCTGGGGCCCGACTGTCTGGAACGCAACTGGCTGGCCGACCCGGGGCTGGCCCGCGCCATTCTGGCGGCACCCCACGGCCCCTTCGACAACGGCCGGGTCATCGGCGACGTGGTGGGGCCCGGCGCCTTTGCCCGCTCCGAGCGCTACCCGGTGCTGGTGGTGGCCACTGCCGACGAGGCCCGGGTGCTGGCGCCGTGGCGGGACAGCCTGCCCAGCTACTGGGTCATCGCCCTGGGCAGCAACATCGGCCTGGCGGCCCTGGCCTATTTTGCCTACCACCAGCTGCTGCGCCGCCGCCGCGCCCTGGAGGCCCTGCGGGAAGCCAACCAGGGCCTGGAGGCCCGGGTGGCCCAGCGCACCGCCGAACTGCGTCAGCGCGAGGCCCAGGCCCGCACCTTCATGGACACCGCCATGGACGCGGTGGTCGTCCTCGACCAGGAGCGCCGGGTGCTGGAATTCAACCGGGCGGCGGAGCGGCTCTTCGGTTTCCGCGCCGAGGAACTGCTGGGCCGCAGCGTGGAGGAGTTCATGCCGGAGCAGACGGTGCCGATCCACCGCGCCCTGCTGGCGGAAGCGGCCGCCGGCCATGCCGCCGATGGGGCCGGCCACGGCCGCGAGATGCTGGCCCGCGCCGCCGACGGCCGCGAATTCCCGGTGGAAG
Source organism: Azospira sp. MPR-E4 (assembly GCF_058809645.1). Taxonomy (NCBI): domain Bacteria; kingdom Pseudomonadati; phylum Pseudomonadota; class Betaproteobacteria; order Rhodocyclales; family Rhodocyclaceae; genus Azospira; species Azospira sp. MPR-E4. The sequence goes on from NZ_JBXAST010000023.1 coordinate 9,826, forward strand.
TGAGCATCGGCAGCACGGAACTGGCGGGGGGCCGGGTTTTCGTCGGCATCCTGCGCGACATCAGCGAACGCAAGGCGGTGGAAGAGGAGCTGCAGCGCCTGGCCACCACCGACGGCCTCACCGGCATTCTTAACCGCCGCGCCTTCACCGCCGAGGCCGAGCGCCTGGTGGCCCTGGCCCGGCGCCACGATCACCCCCTGGCCCTGTTCATCCTCGATGCGGACAAGTTCAAGAACATCAACGACAGCCACGGCCACCCGGTGGGCGACCAGGTGCTCCAGGCCCTGGTCCGTGCCATCGGCGGCGGCCTGCGCCAGAGCGACGTCTTCGGCCGCCTGGGAGGCGAGGAATTCGGCCTGCTGCTGCCGCAGACGCCGCCGGCCGGGGCCCACCAGCTGGGCCAGCGCCTGTTGCAGGCGGTGCGCCAGGTGCGGCTGCCCCTGGCCCAGGGCGAACTGTCCTTCAGCGTCAGCATCGGAGCCTCCCTCCTGGCCGGTCCGGGGGACGACCTGGAGGCCATGATGCACCGGGCCGATGCCGCCCTCTATGCCGCCAAGGCCGGCGGCCGGGACCGGCTGGCCTGGGAAGGCTGGCAGCCCCCCGCCGCCTGAGCGCACTGGCCTGGGGCGCCGGGTCCTCCGGACGACCCAAGGCGGGGCCCGGCCCCCGGTCCCGGGGCGCCCCCATTCCCGCCATTGCCGGGAAATTCCCCTAAGTCCTTGTCCGGCATGGGCTTTGCTAACCGTTATATATTCGAAAAATAACGAAGGAAAGCCGCCATGAACGACCAGCCCATTAGCGAGATTGCCGATCAACTCAGCCCCGACCGGGTCGCGCCCCTGCGCCTGTACCCGGTGGCGGGCATTCCCGGTCCCTTTGCCGTGGCCGCCGGCCACGACCGTCTGGCCTGGCTGGAGCGGGCCGCCGTGGCCGACGCCCTGGCGGTGGGCGCCGAGGCCGCCGGGGAGGCCCGCCGCGCCGCCGAGGAGCTGAACAATCTGGCCGGCGAACGCCTGGCCGAATGGGAGGCGGAGGATGGTGGCGAAGGCAGCAGCGGCCGCCTGCGCCTGACGCCCCGGGGCCGGCGTCTGGCCATGGTGTTGGTGGCCCTGGCGGAAGAGCGGCAACTGCTGCGCCAGCGTTGCGGCGGCCACTTTGATGCGGACCTGCAACTGCTGGAACGGGTGGCGGTACGCACCAGCGCCCGCAACCAGTTCTGCGGCCGGGTGCAGGCGGTGGAGCAGGGCCCCCTGCTCGACCAGGTGCTGCTGGCCTTGCCCGGCGGGCGCCTGCTGCAGGCCAGCGTCACCCCGGAGAGCACCCGCTGCCTGGGCCTGGTCCCGGGCCAGGAGCTGGTGGCCCTGGTCAAGGCCTCGGCCACCCTGGTGCTGGGCAGCGGCGAAGGCAGCGACTACGCCGACTACAACCGCCTCGGCGGCATCGTCCAGCGCATCCAGGAAAGCGGCGAACGGCGGGAGATCGTGGTGGATCTTGGCCACGGCCTCACCGGCGTCGCCAACGCCGGCGCCGACCTGGCCGAACCCTTCGCCCCGGGTCAGCCGGCCTGGATCGCCTTCCGTCCCTCGGCCGTGCTGCTGGGTCTCGTCAGCTAGACCAGCCCCAGGCTCACCGCCACGTCCCGGGGCGTGGCGCTGTAGGGCCAGGAGGAGACCAGCAGGCGGGCGCCGCTGGCGGCGTAGGCCGCTGCGTTGCCGGGGTGGATGCCGCCGGCGGCGGCGAGGATGGGGTGCAGCTCGTGGCTGGCCAGCAGGTCGCGGCAGGCGGCGACGGCGGCGGGAGTGAATTTCTCCAGCTGCAGGATTTCGGCGCCGGCCCGGGCCCAGACCAGGGCCTCTTCGGCGCTATACACTTCCACCGCCAGCTTGTGCTCCGGCAGGGCGCCATGGAGCCGGGCCACGGTGGCGGCGGGGGGCTCGGCGAGAAAGCGGCGGTGCTCGGCGAAGAGCAGGAGGGACTCGGAAAGGCCCAGGCGGTGCATGACGGCACCGCCGCAGCGCATGGCCTTCACCGCCAGGGCTTTGCTGCCCGGCGGCGTCTTGCGCGTGCAGGCCACCGGCAGGGGCGCCGCCGCGGCCACCAGTTCGGCGGCGGCGCTGGCCAGGCCGCTGCTCCATTCCAGCAGCACCTGGGCGCTTTTCCAGGCCCGGTGCAGGGCGGCGGCACTGCCTGCGGCTTCCAGGATGGGGGCGTCGGCGGCCAGGGCGTCGCCGCTGGCCGCCAGGGGGCGTGCCGCGCAGCCGGCCAGGGTCAGCAGGCGGACCGCCTCCTCGACACCGCACAGGGTCATGGGCTGGCGGGCCCGGCAGTCGAGGCGGCCGGCCTGGGGGCCGATGCCCAGGGCGGCGGTGGTGAGGTCGCCGTGGGGTACGTCGTCGACCAGCAGCCGGGTCAGGTCGGCGTCGCCGAGGACACAGTCGGTGTCGACCGCAGGCGTGGCGGAGGGGGAATGAGGATGGGAAAGAGGAGCGGCGGCAACCATGGCGGGCTTTCGTCGTTGGCGCCGCGCCGGGGGCGCGGCTAGTGGCGGGAGGTGAGCAGGTCCTTCAGCTTGCACAGGATCAGGGTCGGGTCGAAACGTGTGTCGGGCAGCACCTCGCCGGCCAGCACCCGGGCCAGGGCCGCCGCCGGGTCGGTCTCGCCGGTGAGCAGCACCTGGGCGCCGCGCTTGGCCATGTGACGGATGAAGCCGTCGCCGGCGCTGGCGGCGATGACCACTTCCACCCCGTCCAGGGGATGGGGGCCGTTGTCGTCGAAGTGGTGGATGACCTGCTCCTTGGCCAGCTCGATGCGTTCCCCGGCGGGCAGGGGGGCGCCCGGCCGGCAGTCGTAGAGCAGCCACTGGTGGGCCTGGCCGGCATGGCTGGAGACGGTGGCGAAATCCTTGGCGGCGATGGCGATTTTCATGGTGTCGGAAGTCCTACAAAGGGAGGCGGATGGCTCTTCAGAGCGAATTCCATACCGCTTCATCTTCCTTGCCAGGGCAGGCCTGGGAGGTAGAAGAGACGGCCTTCTCGACGATGCCATGCCGGAGAGTGGCGTCCCTCCTGGCGTTACGGGCAGTGTCTGCGGGCAACCCGGGCCGCAGCCTGGCAGTCGCCTTCTCCAGCCGTGCAGCCCTCAGGCCAGCAGGGCCACGGCCTTGATCTGGGCCCACACGCTTTTCCCCGGCTGCAGTTGCAGCTGGTCCCGGGAGCGGCGGGTGATGCGGGCCAGCAGGGGCGTGCCGCCGGCTTCCAGGCGCACCAGGACGTGGGCCGGGGTGTCGGCGTCGGCGATGGCGGCCACCGTGGCCGGCACCCGGTTGAGGATGGAGCTGTCGTCCCGTTCCGAGAGGGAGAGGCTGACGTCCCGGGCTCGCACCTGGAAGCGCAGGCGCTTGCCCGGGTTTTCCGGGCCGTGGGCCACCTGCACCCGGCCGCCGGGGAAATCCAGGGCCAGCAGGTGGTAGGCGGCATCGTGGCCGGCCACGAGGCCTTCCACCACCACGCCGGCGTCGTCGCTCACTGCCGTGGGCAGGTCGAGACGGGCCAGGGTTTCCGCCAGGGGGCCGCTGGCCGCCACCTGGCCGTTGTCCAGCAGCACCAGGTGGTCCGCCAGGCGGGCCACTTCATCGGGGGAATGGGTGACGTAGAGCACCGGGATGTCCAGCTCCTCCCGCAGGCGGGTGAGGTAGGGCAGGATCTCGGCCTTGCGCTTGCCGTCCAGGGCTGCAAGGGGCTCGTCCATGAGCAGCAGCCGGGGCGAGGCCAGCAGGGCCCGGGCGATGGCCACCCGCTGCCGCTCGCCGCCGGAGAGCTTGTCCGGGCGGCGGGCCAGGAGGTGGCCGATGCCCAGCAGTTCCACCGCCTGGGCCAGGTCCACCCGCCGCTCGGCGGCGGCCAGGCGCTTGCGGCCGAAGTCCAGGTTGGCCTCGACGCTGAGGTGGGGAAAGAGGCTGGCCTCCTGGAAGACATAGCCCAGGGGGCGGCGATGGGTGGGCAGGAAGCGTTCGCCGTCCTGCCACACCTCGCCGTTCACCTCCAGGTAGGCGCCGGGGTGGCGCTCCAGGCCGGCGATGGCCCGCAGCAGGGTGGTCTTGCCCGAGCCGGAGTGGCCGAACAGGGCGGTGACGCCCCGGCCCGGCAGGGTCAGGTCTGCCGCCAGGGAAAATTCCCCGTAGGCGATGTGAAAGCGGGCGTGGATGGCCTGGTCGTCGTTGCGCATTTCAGTAGCCATGGCGGCTCCTTGCCTTGCTGCCGTAGAGGGCCAGCAGCACCAGGAAGCTGAAGACCAGCATGCCGCCGGCCAGCCAGTGGGCCTGGGTGTATTCCAGGGCCTCCACATGGTCGTAGATCTGCACCGAGACCACCCGGGTCTTTTCCGGGATGTTGCCGCCGATCATCAGCACCACGCCGAACTCGCCCACGGTGTGGGCGAAGCCCAGGATGGTGGCGGTGACGAAGCCGGGCCGGGCCAGGGGCAGCACTACCGAGAAGAAGGTGTCCCAGGGCGAGGCCCGCAGGGTGGCGGCCGCCTCCAGGGGCCGTTCCCCCAGGGACTCGAAGGCCTGCTGCAGGGGCTGCACCACGAAGGGCATGGAGTAGAGCACGGAGGCCAGCACTAGGCCGGGAAAGGTGAAGGGCAGCAGGCCCAGGCCGAGGGACTGGGTCAGCTGGCCGATGGGGCCGTTGGGGCCCAGGGTCACCAGCAGGTAGAAACCGAGCACCGTCGGCGGAAGCACCAGGGGCAGGGCCACGGCGGCCCCCACCGGGCCCTTCAGCCAGGAGCGGGTGCGGGCCAGCCACCAGGCGATGGGCGTGCCGAAGAGCAGGAGAAGGAGGGTGGTGGTACCGGCCAGCTTGAGGGTCAGCAGGACGGCGTTCCAATCATCGGGACCGAAGGGCATGGGCAGCGTGGGGCAGTCGGGTCAGGTAAGTATGGCCGAAGGGCGGTGCAGGTGGTGATTGTGGCAGCTGGCGCAAAAGGGGGCCGGGGCGGCGCCTGGCGCCCCGCCCGGCCCAAGGGGGTGACTCAGAGGTCGTAGCCGTAGGTCTTGATCACGGCCCTGGCCTTGTCGCCCTTCAGATACTTGACCAGGGCCTCGGCGGCGGGCTTGGCCTTGCCGTTGACGGTGCCCTTTTCCAGGATGGCGGCGTCCTGGCGGATGGGGCTGTACAGCTTGCCCGGCACCAGCCAGACGGAGCCGCCCTTGAGCTGGCCGTGTTCGTCCAGCACCTGGGCATAGGCGACGAAGCCGAGCAGGGCGTTGCCGGTGGCGACGAAGTTGTAGGCCTGGGCGATGTTCTCGGCCTGCACGAACTTGGGCGCCAGGGTTTCGTAGGCGCCCAGGGCCTTCATGGTCTCCACGGCGGCGGCGCCGTAGGGGGCCAGCTTGGGATTGGCCAGGGAGAGATGATCGAAGCCGCCCTTCTTCAGCACTTCGCCCTGGTTGTCCACGATGGCCGGCTTGGCGCTCCACAGCACCAGCTTGCCGATGGCGTAGGTGAAGCGGCTGCCGGGGAGGGTGCCGTTTTCCTTTTCCAGCCGGGCCGGGGTCTCATCGTCGGCGGCGAGGAAGACCTCGAAGGGGGCGCCGTTCCTGATCTGGGAATAGAACTTGCCGGTGGCGCCGAAGGACAGCACCGCCTTGTGGCCCGTGTCCTTCTCGAACTGGGCGGCAATCTTCTGCATGGGGGCGGTGAAGTTGGCGGCCACGGCCACCTGCACCTCGTCCGCCCGGGCGGCGGTGGCGGCGAAGGCGCCCAGGAGGGCGGCGGCGAGGATGGCGGCGGAACGGCGGGGCAGGGTCATGGCGGTTCTCCGAAGGTCGTGAAAGGGGATTGGGAAAAGCGGGAATCAGGCGGTGGCGGCGAGGATCACGCTGGAGGCCTTGAAGAAGGCGCAGGCCTTCTTGCCCGGCACCAGTTCCAGGGACTCGATGCTGCCGTGGGTGACCACGGCGGTGAGGGTCTTGCCGCCGGGCAGGGTCAGGGTGACCTCGGCATTCACCGGGCCGTCGTGGATGTGGCTGATCTCGCCCCACAGCTGGTTGCGGGCGGTGATGCGGCCGGCGCCCTCGGTCAGCAGCATCAGGGAGGAGGCCTTGACCAGGGCGCAGATCTCCTTGCCCAGGGCCAGTTCCAGGTTCTCCGAGGATTCCCTGGTGATGATGGCCACCAGTTCGGTGGATTCGTCCAGGGCGATGCGCACCTCGAAATCCACGCCGCCGTCGCGCAGGCCGACGATCTTGCCGACGAACTGGTTGCGGGCACTGGTGCGTACCGAGAGGCGGCGCAGCAGGGACTGGAACTGGCGCACGTCGCCCTCGCTGATTTCCGCCATATGGCCGGCGAGGCGGTCCAGGGCGCCCTGGTATTCCTGCTCCACGGCCCGGTACAGGGCGATGATCTTGCGTCCGTAGTCCGTCAGCAGGGTGCCGCCGCCGTGGCGGCCGCCGGTGCTGCGCACCACCAGGGCCTCGTCGGCCAGGTTGTTCATGGCATCCACCGCATCCCAGGCCGCCTTGTAGGAGAGGGGCACGGCCTTGGCCGCCTGGGAAATGGAGCCGTGGGTGTCGATGGCTTCCAGCAGGCGGATGCGGGTGTCGCCGAGAAAGGGGCCGAACTCGGTTTCCAGGGCCAGCTTGCCCACCAGCTTCTGTTGATTTTGGGACATCACAGCCTCTTCCTTGTCACGAAATATACAAAACTACATAGCCATTCTGGTGCGCGGGCGATCATTGATGCACCACCGCGGGGATTTGCAGCGCTATGGTTGAACTAATGCAACGGAACGACCTAGACTGCGCTTCATCACGCAAGAACCATGCGCGATATTATGTAGTAAATAGCGCAATTGAAAATAACCCGGATCAAAAAGGAGTTCAGCATGAAGACCAGCGCCCGTAACGTCTTTTCCGGCAAGGTGAGCGCCCTCACGGCCGGCGCCATCAATACCGAGGTCGAAATCACCACCGACGGCGGCGACCGGCTGGTCGCCATCGTCACCCAGGCCAGCGTCAGGGAACTGGGCCTGGCCCTGGGCAAGGAGGCCTTCGCCCTGGTCAAGGCGCCCTGGGTCATCCTCATGGCCGACGACGGCGAGGTGAGGTTCTCCGCCCGCAACCAGCTCAAGGGCACGGTGCAGAAAATTTCCCGGGGCGCCATCAACACCGATGTGGTGCTGGCCCTGGCCGGCGGCACCCAGGTGCACGCCGTGGTCACCAACGAGGCGGTGACCGAACTGGGCCTCAGGGAAGGCAGCCCGGCCACCGCCCTGATCAAGGCCAGCCACGTGGTGCTGGGCGTGCCGGCCTGAGTTTTTCGGCCAGCAGAAAAGGAAAAAGCCGCCCGTGGGCGGCTTTTCTATTTTGCGGCATCGACTCCTGCGGCGAGGAGTGCTGGCCGCTTCCCCTTTGGGGGAAATTTGCTCCGGGTGCGCCGGATCAGGCGCGGCAGGTTGCCGGTTTGGGTTGGGGCTTCTTGCCCTTGGATTCCTTCTTCTTGTCCTTGCTGCCCATATGTTTGCTCCTTGAATGAGGGTGCCGGCGCGATGCCGGCACTGTCTGGATCATAGTACGGATGGCGGATGCCGGGAGGCCGGAATTCCTTCTGCATGCCGGTGATTGGGCGGGGGAGGGCGGCGATCGGTTAAAATCCCGTCCCTGTTAACTGGAGAACCCCATGTCCAACCTGCCCGCCTGCCCCCAATGCACCCTGGAAAACACCTACCCGGACGGCGACAACTACGTCTGCGCCGATTGCGGTTTTGAATGGCCCCAGGCCGGTGCGGCGGCGGAAGAGGAAGCCGACGCCGTGATCAAGGACGCCAACGGCACCGTCCTCAACGACGGCGATGCCGTGGTGCTGATCAAGGACCTCAAGGTCAAGGGTTCCTCCATCGTCCTCAAGCAGGGCTCCAAGGTGAAGAGCATCCGTCTGGTGAGTGGCGGCGACCACGAGGTGGACTGCAAGCTGGACCAGGGCAATTTCATGCTCAAGGCCTGCTTCCTGAAGAAGGTCTGAGTCGTATAGGCACCGGTAGCGCCGGTCCCGCCGCAGCAAGGCCCGCCCATCTGGCGGGCCTTGGTTCTTTCAGGAGTGCTGTTAGGAAAATCTCTTAATGCGAGGTAAGTATTTCTTTCGCTATCAGAGTGTTGGCGTAGTCTGAGATATGGTCCGAGTAGCTGTACAAAAAATTGCCATCCTTCGTGATCGAGCACCTATTTTGTGGACGATCGCAAAGAATATCTGTTGGGTCAAACAATACAACTTGCGCGTTAGATTTCGATAGTCTTTCAGCAAACTGCCGATAGGCAGCTGTTCCCTCAATATGATCTGTGTAAGAAATTGTGCAGCGAGGGTTTTCCTTGCGATAGAGGAAGTTGTTGAGGAATGCACTTGAGGTCATGCCGCCACTAATGCAACTGCGCGGGTCTGGGAAGGTGGGGTTGTCAATCAAGAAAATAACTTTCTTCCCTGATGTTGTTAGATCGGCGATTGCATTTTTGTAGGCGGCGAATGTTTCATTCAGATTATTTGGTGTTGGATTGGATATGAATCCTGTTTCGCTATTAATCTGAAATATGTTTCGCATAGCAATAACTAAAACAACAGTTTTGATCGTCTGGCTATTCTTTAAAATGTCAAACGCCAACTTGTTCTTTTCCTGTTGTTTGATGTCGGCAGGGGTGTTTAACGGCTCTCGTGGCGGGCGAATGGAGCCAATCAAAATGCTGCTTGATTGGCTATTTATTGCTTTCAATTCTCGAGCAATTCCATAATATAAAGCCTCGGCCTTGCTGTCGCCAATAATAGCAATACTGGGTTGATTTTTGGTGCTGGATAAGCAGAACTGGTAGTTCCTAATTTTTTCGGACGGAAGTCCGCATTCCTTGAGGAGATTCCCCCTGTCATGTCCGATGGTCAGGGTGCTAATATTTCCGTTCAATTTGCCGTAAACCCTGTTTTTTATTCCATCAAGCTTGCGAATTGTTACGCCAAGGGAAAAAAGAATTATGGCGCCAATGCAGAGCAAGGCGACATACTTTTTTTGAGCGTGGCCATGTTTACTTCTGATGGGGATTTCTATAAATTTGTAAGTTCCCCAGGCCAAAACGAAACTGACGAGTATAAGAATTGCTCTGGTGCTAGCAGATGGTGTTTGGGATTCTATTATTCTGGCATAAGACAGCAGCGGCCAGTGCCATAGATAGAGTGGGTAGCTGATCAGGCCAACGAGCGCTAGTGGGCGAATAAAAAAACTGACGGATATTTTTGACTCTGTATGTGCGCTGTAATTTGCAATTACTAAAGCAGCTCCCAGGACGGGGATGGCTGCGATAATGCCAGGAAACGGAAGTGTGTTGTCGATGAAGAAGATGGCAATGGCAATAAGGCTAACTCCTATTGCCACCCAGAATGTCTTAATTCTGGCTTGATAATTTAATTTGTTGCTAAGCTCCATCTGAGCGATAAATGCGCCGGCCCCCAACTCCCAGAAACGGGTTATGGGAGAGTAAAAATCTGCGGTTGGGTTGCTTTTGACCAAGAATGCCGAGTAGACAATGGATAGCGCACAAAGAGAAAAAATGTATTTGGAAATGTATTTTGATTGAAAACGCCACAGCAGTGCGAGCAATACGGGCCAGATGATATAAAACTGCTCTTCCACTCCAAGTGACCATAGATGTAATAGTGGTTTGGTATCGGCGGCCATATCGAAATAACCAGCCTCTTTCCAAAAAACGAAGTTAGCGACAAATGCAGCGCCGCCAGCAATCGGTCGCCCAAGCATTTTGTATTCGTCGGGCGTTAATATTATCCAGCCAATAATTGCAGTTACAGCAATTACAACGGTGAGTGCCGGGAAAATTCTTTTGATACGCTTCCTGTAGAAAGAGCGAGTTGAAAAGGCGTTCTGCTGAAGGTCTTTTAGTATATGTTTTGAGATCAAATAGCCGGATATGACGAAGAAAATATCTACTCCGACGAATCCGCCTGGAGCAAAAGAGGGGAAGGCGTGAAAGAGTATGACCGCGATAACTGCTACTGCCCGCAATGCGTCAATGTCTGGTCTGTACTCGGAGTATTTTATTGACGTCTTTTCGCAATGGGATGCAAGTAATTCTTCTTTTTCTATTGGATTTGTACAGGACATAGTCAGCTCGAGTTGATTGCGGTATTCCGATTTTCTATAAATACCGTGCTATCAACTTAGGTTGGTGGCGTTAATATTGATGCGTATTCAATAATAATACGATTGGTTTCAGTGGTTGCCGTGGGTGCACTTAGGCGTTTGTCATTTTACCACAGATGGCTAAACATAGCCTGAGGCCTGTTCTAGGCTCGTTAGTGCGATACGCATATGCTGCGGATTAATGTCCGAATCATTGTTGATGGTTCCAATCGCGTGGCGCCTGAATTTTGATGCTCAGAAACGCCTATGTCCGTACGCGGTGCAGAGGCAGGAATAGCTCTGAGTCGGGCACAATGACGACTGGAATTCGTTCACGCAAGGCAAACCGAAGGGGTTGAGGGTTGTTTTGCTCTATCGGAAAGCTTGCTCGCGATATATTTAGGGACGGAGATGGGTTGAGAGATTTTTGGCCCGCCTCAATCGGGTGCAGGTTAAGTAGCACCGCGTGTTGCTAGTGGCGAACCATTGGGGACTGCGCTGATGTCTTGGGATTACTGCGATATCCTCTCGGCACTGAGATCAGCCGTCCAGTTCTCATTCCGTTGGTAGCGAGAGTAGCCTTCCGGTGCTGCGGGTGTCTGCCCCGCTACAAGACCGACTGGCGCTGGCTCGAAGGGCGCCAGGATTCGCCCTGGTATCCGGGGGTGCTGCGCCTGTTCCGCCAGGAGCGGCGGGGCGACTGGGACGAGGTGGTGTCCCGGGTGGCCGGGGAACTGGCGGCCTGGGCTGCCGGTGCAACTCCAGACAGCGGGACCCCTGCCCTAGAGGTGGGCGCTCACGGAGAGGGTGCCTAGGGCCGGCCCGTCCTCGTTGCCGAAGCACTCCGCCAGATGGGCGCAGACGCCGCAGGAGGGAGCGCGGCAGGCGCGGATTTCGGCCTGCTCGCACAGTTGCAGGTAGAAGAACTTCTTCCAGCGCATATTGCCCGTGTTGCGCGCGAAGAGCCGGGGAAAGTGTTCCCGCAGCAGGTCCGACAGGGCCTGCCGGTGGGGCAGGCCCAGGTCCTGCCACAGGTGGTTGTCGCCGAGGCAGCCCTTGGCCACGGCGGCGGCCAGGGGCCGGCTCTCCGGTCCGCTGCCATGGTCGAGCAGGAGGGCCAGCAGGTCCTCGTACTCGTCGTCCCGGGCCCGGGGCAGGAGGGCGAGACGGCCCAGGTCCATCAGGGCCAGGTAGTGGGCGGCGTCCATGGCGGCGGCTCGGGGTGGAACGGGTTCAGGCCTTGGCCGGGGCGTGGCTGATGCACTTCTTGGAACAGTTGCGGGCACAGGCCTCGCAGCCGACGCAGTTTTCCGGGTGGGCCACGGTCATGACCTTTTTCTCGTACTCGTCGTCGTCGCCGTCGTCGATGGCGATCAGCTCGCCCTCGTCGTCCATGGCCATGAGGGAGAGCACATCCCGGCCGCAGGTCTTGAAGCAGCGGCCGCAGCCGATGCACTTTTCGTCGTCGATGCTTTGCACGAAGTTGGGAATCCACTCCACACCGGAGGGCAGGGTGACGCTGAAGACAGACATGATGGCTCCTTGTAGAAAAATTCAGCGGGGCAGGGTGGCGGCCAGGGCGTAGTGGCGCCGCTCCGGGCGGCAGGCGCCGGCGGCGCCGTGCTCCCGGGTGCACACCAGCCAGTTGCCGGCGAGGCGCCAGGCGAAGACCGACTGGCCGTAGCAGCGGGCTTCCTGGAAGGCGCCTTCCTCGTCGTCCACGATGGGGGCGGGCACTTCATAGACGTGGTGGTAGAAGCAGTTCTCGCCCCAGCGGTCGAAGCCCATGACCCGCACGCCGCCGGCCTGAAGGTCCGCCTCCCGCTCGAAGCGGATGGGTACCGCGGTACGCCGCCGGTAGTCCGCCGGCAGGTAGCGTTGCCATTCGCGGCGCCAGGAGGTCTCGTCCCGGGTCAGGTCGGGCAGGCGTTCCACGATTCCTCCTAGCCCAGCTCGGCCAGGCGCTGCCGCGCCGCGGTGAGGGCGGCGTAGGCGTCGTGGGTCTTCTGGGCCGTTTCCATGATGTTTTCCCAGTTCACCGGCAGCTCCTCCGAGAGGTCGTGCAGGTTCATCTTCCAGGTCATGGCCTGGGCCGAGAGCTTCTTGATCTGGGCCTTCAGTTCTTCGGGGTTGTCGCTCATGGGGGGATTCCTTAAATCGTTGCCACCGAGGGCACAGAGATCACAGAGGGGAAAACATCGCAGCGGAAACGCCGGGGGTTTTGACGATCCGTATTGCCGCCGCTACTGCCCGGAATTTCTCTGTGCTCTCTGTGTCCTCTGTGGCTAAAGCCTTTCAACCGTAATTCGCCACCTCGCCAAAGCGGGCGATCATGGCCACCGCTTCGTTGACGATCTTGTCGCCCTGTTCCGCCAGGGCTTCCAGGGAGTCGAAGCCGAAGCGGTGCACGTCCCGGTGGTATTTATTGAACACCACCAGGCGGCCGGCGATGAGCACCACGCGGCCGAAGCCCTCGTGGCTCATCTTGATCATGGGGGCGCACATGACCTTGCTCTGGCGCTCGATGGCCAGGCCGATGGCGTTGTAGTACAGCTCCAGGCGCCACAGCACTTCCGGGTCCGGGTCGTCGATGATGGGGATGGCCTTGCGCGCCTCCTTGTCCAGCACGTAGGGACCCACCACTTCCACATCGCTCTTGCCGTCCCAGTGGCCGTAGCTGTCCTGGGAACGCAGCTGCTTGACCAGCTCGGAGAGGAAGGGGGAGTCGGCAATGGCAAAAGTTGCGCAGACAGCTGAATCAGACATGGGATTTTTCCTCTTCCAGGGCGTCGTCGAAATTGCGTTCCTGATCCTTCATCAGGGCCTTGCGCAGCCAGGGCGGCGGGGTGCCCTTGAGCACGGCCTGCAGCTTGCCGATGATGGCGGTGATGGGTTCCGGATTGGGCACCTTCACCGGGTGGATCTTCATGTTCACCACCCGGGCCGCCGCCGAGCCGCCAATGGCGGCCACGTACACAATGGCGCAGTCCTGGATGGCTTCCAGCTTGGCCCCCAGCTTGTCCTCGGTGCCGTCCTCCTTCAGGTCCCCCTCGAAGCGGACCACGGTGGCCAGGGTCGAGCTGTCGGCGGTGATGTCGTAGATGGCGATGTTGCGGGCCCAGCCGAAGTGGGCGTCCACCTGTTGCAGGTCCTCGGTGGCGAATGCGACTTTCAGCGGTTTGCTCATGGCGGCACCTTCCTTGGTTGATTCAGTGACAAGCGACAGCCGCCGCACCGTGCGCGCAGCCGGTGCCGCAGTTGGCGGCGGGTTCGGCGGTCGGCCGGAAATCGTCGGGGACGGCTTCGTGCAGGTTTTCAATGAAGACATTGCCCACCTCGAAAATCAGGTTCCGGGTGCCCCGGTAGCCCACGCTCACCTTGTGGGCCGCGCCGAGGCGGTCGAAGGTGGGCAGGCCGGAGCGCCAGAAGGGGATGCCCAGCCGCGCCGCCGCCTGGCGGCCGTGGGCATGGGTGATGAGCAGGTCAGCGCCGACGGCGCCCTGCTCGAAGTCTTCCAGGTCGCCGATCAGCACTTCGTCCGCCGGCACCCGGTTGAGGAGCGGGGATTCGGTGCTGGTGACGGCTACCTGGATTTCCGCCCCCATCTCCGTGAGGAAGGTGGTGAGGGCGTACAGCAGGTCCGGCTCGGCGGCCACCGCCACCTTCTTCTTGCCGAAGTGGAAGTGGCCGTCCAGCATGGCGTCCAGCAGCTGGCTGCGCTGGCGCTTGAAGCGGGGCGGCACCTCGGTGTTGGCGATGCGGGAGAGCAGGGCCAGGAAATCGTCGCAGGGCTTCAGACCGGTGAGCCGGTCGAAGACGGCGTAGGGCACGCCGGCGATGTCCTTCAGCTTTGCCGCCGCCGCCCGGCCCTGTTCGCCGATGACCAGGGTGTAGGCCGACTCGCCCATGCTGTGCAGTTCGTCGAGCCGGGTGCCGCCCAGGGTGGTGGGCAGGAAGGTCTCGGGAATGTGGCCGTCCATGGAGCCGGAGAGGTCGGGCAGCACCACCGGGGTGAGGCCGAAGGCTTCGACCATCTCCTTCACCTCCTCGATGTCGCCGGGGGTGAGGTGGCAGCCGGGCAGGATATTCACCTGCCAGGGGCGGTGCACATTCGATGGCTTGGCGATGGTCTCCACCATGCGCAGCACCGCCTTGCCCCAGCCGTCCTGGAAGGCGCTGGCGAAGTCCGGAGTGGAGACGAACACCACCTCCATGTCCGCCAGTTCCGGGTGCTTCTGCCGGATCAGCTGGAGGAAGCCGTCCACGTCGTCGCCCTTGGCCTCGGTGATGCCGGTGGAGATGAGGCCCACCAGGGCCGGGGCGGCCCGCTTGTGGATATTCACCAGGGCCTGCTCCACATTCTCCAGGCCGCCGAGGATGGTGGTGACCTCGTTCATGGCCGTGGTCTGCAGGGGAATGGTCTCGCGGAAGTGCTTGACGAAGAGCACCAGGCCGAAGGCGGTGCAGCCCTGGGAGCCGTGCAGCAGGGGCAGGGCCTGGTCCATGCCGAGGAAGGCCAGGGCGGCGCCGATGGGCTGGCTCATTTTCAGCGGATTGACGGCGCAGGCCTTCCTGCTGTGCTTGACCTCAGCCATGGCACACCTCGCCTGCGCATTCTTCCTGATTGCAGGACTGCCATTCTTCGAGGTCCTGTTCCCAGTCGGGCCGCTCCCAGGGGGCCGGCTGGCGTACCTGCTGCCACACCGGGTTGTAGAGGGCCTTGTCGATCTCATCCACCAGATTGACGATGCCGTCGTAGCCGGCCAGGGCGTGGTGCCGTTCCTGGTTGATCTCCACCCAGGGGGTCTTGGCCTTCAGCGCCACGAACTGGGAGCGGCCGCCGGAGAGCATCACGTCGGCCTGGGAGTCCCTGAGCATCCGGTACATCTCCCGGGGCGGCAGCTCGTCGAACATGTGGGCGTCGGTGCCCATGATTTCCTTCACCTTCTCCCGGTCGTTGGCGGTGGTCTTGCGCATGGAGGTGCCGACGATTTCCATGCCCACTTCCTGCAGGGCCGAGACCACGGACCAGGACTTCACCCCGCCGGTGAACAGCAGCACCCGCTTGCCCTTCAGGCGCGCCTTGTAGGGCTCCAGGCGGGCCCAGGCCTTGGCTTCTTCCCGGGCGATGAGGGCCTCGGCCCGTTCCTCCAGGTCTGCCGGGCCGCCCTGGCGTACCAGCAGGGCGCTGATCTTCCTCAGGGCGTCGGACATGTCGGAGACGCCGTAGAAGCTGCCCTCGAAGAAGGGAATGCCGTAGCGCTCCTCCATCTTGCGGGCCACGTTGATGAGGGCCTGGGAGCACAGCATGATGGCCGCCCTCGCCTTGTGGGCCGTGGCGATGTCGTTGTAACGGCCGTCGCCGGAGATGGTGGCGAGGATGCGGATGCCCAGCTCATCGAAGAGGGGCTTCACCTGCCACAACTCCCCCACCACGTTGTATTCGCCGATCAGGTTGATGTCGCAGCGGGTGGTGTAGTCGGGCTCCCGGGTGCCGATGACGTAGTCCAGCAGGGCCTCGCCGCCCAGCTTGTTGCCCAGGTTCTTGCTGCCGACGAAGCCGGGGGCATTCACCGGGATCACCGGCTTGCCGAACTTGGCGGTGGCGGCCTTGCACACCGCCTCGATGTCGTCGCCGATCATGGCCGGCAGGCAGGTCTGGTACACGAAGACGGCGGGCGGGTCGTACTTGTCGATGATTTCCTTGATGGCCCGGTAGAGCTTCTTCTCGCCGCCGTACACCACGTCCATCTCGTTCATGTCGGTGGTGAAGCCGGTGCGGTAGATATGGGAGCCGGAGGAGAGGGTATGGCGCGAATCCCAGGAATTGCCTTCGCAGGCGATGGGGCCGTGTACCAGATGGGCCACGTCCACGATGGGCTGCAGGGCGATCTTGGCCCCGTCGAAGGCACAGCCGCCGGCAGCGGCGCCCGGAGTGAGCTGCTTCTTGCAGCCCGCCTTGCGTTCCTTCTCGCCCTTGGCCTGGTTGGTGGCGCAACCCGGTTCTTCCAGGACACTGGCCACCTTCTGTTGCAATGCGCTCATGTCGGCTCTCCTACAATTTTTCTTTTGTGAGCCTTAAGTAGCAGGTTTGGTGCCAGTGCCCGGCACTGCCCCAAAGTGCTTGTTTTTGCTGCCTCGTCAGGGCCGTGGCGGCGTCGTGGGGCGTCTTCCTGTCGGTTTCGCGACAGCCCCGGGGCGCCTCTTGTTGCACTTGGCACCAGCCCGGCCGGACCGGGGGCCAGCCTTTATGCCGGCCCCCGCTCGCGGTATATTTGCCCGCCTATGACTGACATTCGCCCTGCCATCGTCCTGCTTTCCGGCGGCCTGGACTCCGCCACCTGCCTGGCCATCGCCAAGAGCGAAGGCTTCGCCCCCTATTGCCTGTCCTTCGACTACGGCCAGCGCCACAAGGCCGAGCTGCAGGCCGCCGCCCGGGTGGCGGCCGCCCTCGGCGCCAAGGAGCACCGCGTGGTGCGCCTGGACATCGGCCAGTTCGGCGGCTCCGCCCTCACCGACAGTTCCATTGCCGTGCCCGTCGAGGGCGTCCAGGCCGGCGGCATCCCCGTCACCTATGTGCCGGCCCGCAACACCGTCATGCTCTCCTTCGCCCTGGCCTGGGCCGAAGTGCTGGGGGCCAAGGACATATTCGTCGGCGTGAATGCCGTGGATTATTCCGGCTACCCGGACTGCCGCCCCGAGTTCATCGCCGCCTTCGAACGCATGGCCAATCTGGCCACCAAGGCCGGGGTGGAAGGGGCCGAGCTGCATGTGCATGCGCCCCTGATCGACCTCACCAAGGCCCAGATCGTCCAGCGCGGCACCGCCCTCGGTGTCGATTACGGCATCACCGTCTCCTGCTACCAGGCCGACGACGAGGGCCGGGCCTGCGGCGTCTGCGATTCCTGCCGCCTGCGGGCCGAAGGCTTCCGCGCCGCCGGCTTGGCCGATCCCACGCCCTACCGTAGCGCCTGATGGACAGCCTGCCCGATCTGTCGCCCCTGCTGTGGCTGGCCGCCGGCCTCGGCGGCCTCTTCGGCGCCGTCGCCCAGCGCACCTGCTTCTGCACCATGGGCGCGGTGTCCGACATAGTGAACATGGGGGACTGGAACCGCATGGGCATGTGGCTGCTGGCCATGGGCACGGCGGTGCTGGGTACGGCCGGCCTGCAGCTGGCGGGCCTCATCGACGTGGCCAATTCCATCTACACCGCCCCCCGCCTGCTGTGGGCTTCCCACCTGGCGGGTGGCCTGCTGTTTGGCATCGGCATGGTGCTGGCCTCGGGCTGCGGTGCCAAGACCCTGGTGCGCCTGGGGGGCGGCAATCTCAAATCCCTGGTGGTGTTCCTGGTCATGGGCCTCACCGCCCTGGCCACCCTCAAGGGCCTGCCGGCTCTGCTGCGGGTCGGCCTGCTGGATGTCCTGGCCGTGGATCTGTCCGCCCCGGGTCAGGACCTGCCCCGGCTGTTGCAGTCTCTCCTGGGCCTGCCGCCGGCCACGGTGTCGGCCCTGGTGGCCGGCAGCGTCGGCGGCCTGCTGCTGGCGGCGCCCCTGCTGCGCGCCGACTTCCGCCAGGCCGAGTACATCCTCGGCGGTCTGGCCATCGGCGCCGCCGTGGTGGGCGGCTGGTTCCTCAGCGGCCATCTGGCCTTCGTCACCGAACATCCCGACACCCTGCAGCCGGCTTTCCTTGGCACCAACAGCGGCCGCATGGAGTCCCTCACCTTCGTCGCCCCGCCGGCCTACGCCCTGGAACTGTTCGCCACCTGGAGCGACGCCAGCCGCAAGCTGACCCTGGGCATCGCCACGGTGCTCGGCGTCGTCGCCGGTTCCGCCCTGGTGGCCCTGTCCCGCCGCAGCTTCCGCTGGGAAGGCTTCCGCGATGCGGAAGACACGGCCAGCCACCTCATCGGCGCCGTCCTCATGGGCTTCGGCGGCGTCACCGCCCTCGGCTGCACCGTGGGTCAGGGCCTCTCCGGCATCTCCACTCTGGCCCTGGGCAGCCTCATCACCACCCTGTCCATCATTGCCGGCGCCTGGCTGGCCCTGCGCCTGCAGTACCGACGCATGCTCAACGAATAGCCCGCCCACCCGCATCAATCCCGGGTTTGACAGGCCCGGGGGTGCCCCCTATAATTCGCGCTCCGTTTTTGCGGGTCGGTAGCTCAGTCGGTAGAGCAGCGGACTTTTAATCCGTTGGTCGCGAGTTCGAATCTCGCCCGACCCACCAAAAATGCGCCACGAAACTAAAGCAAAAAGCCAGCCAATAGGTTGGCTTTTTTGTTTTCTGCCTTGCTTTTTGCCCTACTTCTCTGCCTCAAGCGTAAGAAAATTCTATTTGGCATATTTTGAGGGGCGTCAGTTTCACACCTCCCCACCGTGCCGCATTGAAGCGCCATCCTTGGTTTTGACGGGCGTGCTAGTGCATGTTGTTCTTCTTATCTATTTGTTTTTATGTTTTGTTTTTCGAAATCCCTCTCCTTTGGAAGAAGGTGATATCGGCCGGGATAGGCGATTGGAACTTCAAGATTCATCGGCGGGTACAGCCTTTTTCAGCGTAAGAAACAGTTATGGTGCGTATTTCTGGTCGGCCAAATAAAATTCGTTCCTCATAGGTTCGTGCCCTGCAGATCGCTCTGCAAGCGAGGAATTATCGAATGTTCATGAGTCGTGCATTTGCCGTGGTGTGGAATAGCCAGCTTGGTACCTGGAGTTTTACCCATGAAAGTACCTCCCGTCGTGGAGGATGTCCTGCCGCGATTCTGACCTCGGCGCTGCTTTTTGGCTCTGGCGTGGCTGCTGCGGCCGATCTGCCTACCGGCGGTGTCATCACATACGGAAGCGGTGCCATTGGCTCTTCCGGAAGCCAAATGGTGATCAACCAGTCCAGCAATAAGTTGGCGATAGACTGGCAGAGCTTCAACATCGGTGCAGGAAGCCGGGTTACTTTCAATCAACCCGGGGCCGATGCCATTGCCCTGAACCGGGTATTGGGAAGCGATGGTTCCCAGATCATGGGTCAGTTGAATGCCAATGGAAGGGTCTTCCTGGTCAATCCGAATGGTGTTCTATTCGGCAGCAGTGCCCAGGTTCAGGTGGGTGGCCTGGTGGCTTCCTCAATGGACATCGATCCTCTCGACTTCGTTCGGGGCTCCTATCGTTTCAAGGCTAATGGCCAACCGGCAGCTGTCATTAACCAGGGCAGCATTATTGCTGCCGATGGAGGAGCTGTTGCCCTCTTGGGGGGGCGAGTCAGCAACGAGGGGGTCATCGTTGCACGTCAAGGCAGCGTAGCCTTGGCTGCTGGAAATGCCATGACTCTCGACTTTGCCGGTGATGGCCTGCTCAATGTACAGGTAGATAGCTCGGCGGCGGATGCGTTGGTAGAAAACCACAAGCTGATCCGGGCCGATGGCGGCAAGGTGCTGCTCACCGCAGACGCAGGCAACGCACTGATCAAGACCGTGGTTAACAACACCGGCGTGATCGAGGCTCGCACCCTGGGCCAGAAGAACGGCAAGATCATGCTCATGGGCGACTTCGACGGCGGCGTGGTCAAGGTGGCCGGTACCCTCGACGCCAGCGCACCCAACGGTGGCAACGGCGGCTTCATCGAGACCAGCGGTGCCCACGTACGGATCGCCGATGACGTGAAGGTCACTACCCTGGCGCCCAAGGGCAAGACCGGCGAGTGGCTGATCGACCCCTACAACGTGACCATTTCCAACGCCACCAGCTCCGGCATGGGAGGCTTCAACGGCAACGCCAACGACAGCGTGCTCAACGTCACCACCCTCACCAATGCCCTGGCCAGCACCGGGGTGACGGTGACCACCGGCGTCGGCGGCAGCCAGGCCGGCAACATCACCGTGGACGCGCCCATCAGCTGGAGCGCCAACACCGTGCTGGCGCTCAACGCCGCCGGCAGCATCATCGTCAACAAGGATATCACCGCCACCGGCAACAACGCCGGGCTGTCCATGTCCTACAGCGGCAGCTACAGCCTGAACAAGGGCGCCCGCGTCACCCTGTCCGGCAGCAATGCCAGCCTCAGCCTGGCGGGCACCGGCTATGTCCTGATCCATGACATCGGCGCGTTGCAGAACATCACCAGCACAGGCTTCTACGCCCTGGGCAACGACATCGACGCCAGCGCCACCGCGGGCTGGAACGGTGGCGCCGGCTTCAACCCGCTGGACGGGGCGAGCACCAACTTTGCCGGCCTTGGCCACAGCATCGACAAACTGACCATCAACCGCGGGCTAGAGAGCGACGTCGGGCTGTTCCGCACCGTGAGCGGCAACGTCCGTGACCTGACCCTGTCGAATGCCCGCATCACCGGCCAGATGAACGTCGGCGGTATCGCCGCCACCCTTGGCGGCACCCTCAGCAACGTCCACATGACCGGCAGCGTGTCCGGCTCCGGGGCCTTCGTCGGCGGCCTGGCCGGCACGGTGAACAACGGCATCATCCGCTACTCGTCCTCAGCCGCCGACGTGACCGGCCTGACCGTGGTGGGCGGGTTGGCGGGCAGCGTGCAGAGCATTGCCATGGCTGACTCATATGCCACCGGCTCGGTCACCGCCACGGTCAGCAACACCAGTGCGTATGCGGGCGGGCTGCTGGGCGAGGTGATCTCCAGCGCGACGCTCACCAACACCTACGCCAGCGGCAAGGTCACCGGCTACACCACCACGGGCGGCCTGATCGGTGGCGGCTACCTGCCCACCATCACCGTCAACACCAGCTACTGGGACATCAACAGCACCGGCCAGTCCAGCTCCCTGGGTGGCGGTACCGGCCTGACCAGCGCCGTGCGCAACCAGTCGGCCTACACCGGTTTCGACTTCACCAACATGTGGGTGATGTTCGAAGGCGATACCCGGCCGATGCTGCGCAACGAATACTCCACGACCATCTTCACCCCCCACGCCCTGCAACTGATGGGGCTGGACCTGACAGCCAATTACCGCCTGGGCACCGACCTGAGCCTGGCCAGCGCCATGGCCGCCAGCGGCGGCTACTACGGCGAGGTGTGGGGTGCATCGGGTTTCCGCTCGGTCGGCAACAACACACAGCAGTTCACCGGCAGCTTAAATGGGCAGGGCCACAGTATCAGCGGCCTGGCCATCAACCGTGCGGCCACCGACTATGTCGGCCTGTTCGGCTACACCTCCGGCGCGACCCTGGCCAACGTCAAGCTGGTGGGCGGCAACGCTACCGGCAGAGACAACGTCGGTGCCCTGGTCGGTTACATGCAGGGCGGTACCCTCGGCAACGCATCGGCCAGCACCACGGTCAGCGGCACCAGCACCAGCGAAGCCAATACCGGCGGGCTGGTAGGCACCAACGACAGCGGCGCCATCGCCGATGCCTCCGCCACCGGCAATGTCACCGGAGCCGGCTACCAGGTCGGTGGCCTGGTCGGCTTCAACGTCAACGGCGGCAGCATCACCCGCTCCTATGCCACCGGCAACGTCACCGGCACCAACACGACCGCAAACCTCGGCTATGTCGGCGGCCTGGTGGGCGCCAACGGCTACAGCGGCGATGGCGGCTCCATCAGCCAGTCCTACGCCACCGGCACGGTGAGGGCGTCGTCGGGGCCGGTCGGCGGCTTCGTCGGGCACAACGAAGGCAGCATCACCGACTCCTACGCCACCGGCGCGGTGATCGGCCAGGGCTCTTCGAGCAACATCGGCGGCTTCGCCGGGGTCAACTTCATCAACGGCACCATCAGCAACAGCTACTCCACCGGCTACGTCGCCGGCGGCACCCAGCTGGGTGGCTTCGTCGGCTACAACAACGGCACCAACGGCGCCATCAGCAACGCCTACTGGAACACCCAGACCAGTGGCCAGTCGCAGGCCGCGTCCGGTGGCCTGGTGAACGGCATCACCGGGCGTACCAACGCGCAGCTCCAGGGTGGGCTGCCGTCCGGCTTCTCCTCGTCCATCTGGGGCACCGGCGCCAACCTCTACCCGTACTTCACCTGGCGCTACAGCACCACGCCCATCGCCATCAGCGGCAAGGCCTTCAGCAATGGCGGCAGCACGGCCCTGGCGGGCGCGACGCTGACCGCCGTATCCGGCGGCGTGGCCATCGGCAGCGGCAGCAGCGGGGCGGACGGCTACTACTACATCCTCAGCGACGCCAGCGGTCTGGATGCCAACGGCGCCATCGCCTACCTGGATGGCAACGTCGACACCGGTGCCGGCTTCGGCGACGTGATCGGCATCAACGGCATCCAGGGGCTGGACGTCTACAGCTCCGCCGCGCGCCTGGCCACGGGGCAGGGCAGCCTCTCGGCGACCCGCAGCCGCTACCTGGCCGCGCGCGGCAGTTATGCCGATGCCGACCTGGCGTTCCTCTCGTCCAGCGACTTCTCAGCCCTCACCAGCAGCGGCTACGGCCTCTACCTGGCTGCCAGCGCTGCCAACTACAGCCTGGACACCAACCTCGGCTCCGGCGGCCTGCTCAGCCTCGACAGCGGCGGTGCCTTCGGCATCAGCGGCACCCGCCAGCTGTCGGCGGGCGGTAACCTCGACGTGGCCGACCGCCTGACCTGGGGCGATGCCGCCGGACTGACCCTCAGCACCAGCAATGGCGGCAACGTCGTGCTGGGGAATGGCATCGACGCCGCCAACGGCAGCCTGGCCCTGTCCGCCGCCGGTACTGTGACCAGCAACGGTGGCGTCAACCTCGGCGTGCTGAATTTCACCGGCGGCACCTGGCGCCAGGTGGCGGCCAGCCTGCCCAGCTTCAGCGTCACCGACTTCCGCCTCAGCCCCGGTGCCACCTTCGTGCGTGCCCTGGGCGGCGACGGTAGTGTCGCCACGCCGTACCGCATCGCCGATGTCTATGGCCTGCAGGGCCTGGCTTCCACCAGCCTGGCGGGCAGCCGCTTCGTCCTGGCGAACGACATCAATGCCTCCAGCAGCGCGCTGTGGAACAGCGGCACCGGCTTCCTCTCCATCGGCAGCCTGGCCAACCCCTTCACCGGCCGGTTCGACGGGCAGGGGCATCGCATCAGCGGCCTGGCCATCAACCGTCCCGGCAGCACCTACAGCGGCCTGTTCGGCTACAACGCCGGCTACGTCGGCAACCTCAACCTGGTGGGTGGCAG
This sequence comes from Azospira sp. MPR-E4, assembly GCF_058809645.1. Classification (NCBI taxonomy): domain Bacteria; kingdom Pseudomonadati; phylum Pseudomonadota; class Betaproteobacteria; order Rhodocyclales; family Rhodocyclaceae; genus Azospira; species Azospira sp. MPR-E4. The sequence continues at coordinate 33,127 of NZ_JBXAST010000023.1, forward strand.
CGTGGCCGGTGGTAGCTACACCGGTGCCCTGGTGGGCTACAACGCTGCCACCGGGGGGGTCGAGCGGGTCAGCAGCGACACCGCCGTCACCGGCACGGGCAATGTCGGCGCCTTGGTCGGCACCAACGCCGGGACCCTCAGCGAGTCCCTGGCCACGGGCAGCGCCAGCGGCGGCCTGAATGGCGGCGGCCTGGCCGGCAGCAACGCCAGCACCGGCACCATCCACGACAGCTACGCCACCGGCAGCGCCCAGGGCAGCGCCACAGCAGGCGGCCTGGTCGGGTTCAACGACGGCAGCCTGCTGCGTGTCTATTCCACGGGCACGGCCAGCTCCAGCGTCGGCGCGGTCGGCGGCCTGGTGGGCAGCAATGTTGGCACCGCCACCGGCAGCTTCTGGAACACAACCACCAGCGGCCTGGTCCAGGGCGTCGGGGCCGGCAACGGCACCGGCGTATCGGGGCTGACCAGCGCCCAACTCAGCAGCCTGGCGCCCTTCGTGACGGCCGGCTGGAATATCGACGACGCCGGCGGAACCGGTGCCACCTGGCGTATGTACGAGGGCCACAGCGCCCCCCTGCTGCGCTCCTTCATGACCGCCCTCAGCGTCAGTGTCGGCAACGCCAGCAAGACCTACGACGGCTCAGCCACCAGCAGCACTGGAGCGCTAGTGTTTCCCATCGGATATGATCCGTCGCTGCTATCCGGCAGCGCCATCTATACGGCAAACAGCGCCAATGTCGGAACCTATAGCGGCGCTACCCTTCGTCTCGGTGGTTTGTATTCAACTCAGTTCGGCTATGACATCTCTATGGGAGCCGGCTCCCTTACCGTCAGCAAGGCACCCCTAACCATTACTGCCAGCAATGCCAGCAAGACCTATGGACAAACGGGGGGGCTGAGCGGCTTCATTACCTCCGGACTGCTAGCCTCCGATCAAGTATCCGTCGTTAGTCTGAGCAGCCCCGGCGCGGCCAGTACTGCTCCGGCGGGGACCTACGCCATTGTCGCGAGTAACGCTCAGGGGCAGGGGCTGGGAAACTATGACATTACCTACGCCGATGGCCTGTTGACCGTGATTGGCTCGTCGCCAAGCACCTCTGTTGACTCCCGTCTTTTGCAGGCCCAGATCGTTGCCAGTCACACTCGGGAAGAACATCGCCGCCCAGCGGTAGCAGTAAATCCTGTCCCAACGGCATCTGTCATCGATATTCCCCGGTTGAATGTCATTAATCAGGGCATTCGCCTGCCAGAAGGAATCTGAAGATGCGTCCGATGTTATTGATGGCCGCCTTAGGCACTTATCTGCAGGTCTCTTCTGTATTTGCTGCAACAGTTCCGGATGTCGGACAGATAATGCAAAACCTCGAGCAACAGCCTCGCAGGCAGAATCTGAAATCATCCATTCCGATCAATCTTCCGGATGCTCCAAACGATCAGTCGACTGATGACAGCCCGAAGATTGCGGTCAATCAGTTACGCCTGGAAGGAAACCAGACCATCCCCAGCGCCTCTCTGCTGGCATTGCTCGCCGATCTTCCGGGTAAGGAGTGGCGTATCAGTGAACTGCAGGCGGCCGCCAACCGTATCACCCGTTACTATCGCGAGCAGGGCTATCCCCTGGCGCGGGCGTATATACCAGCCCAGGAAATTGAAGCTGGCATCATAACGATCGCAGTCCTGGAAGGTCGTTATGGTGACGTGCAAATCAGCGACAACGCTGGTCTGGGCGGCAGCGCCCTGGCGCCACTCGCGGATTTGCGCTCTGGTGAGGTGGTACAGGCACGCTCTCTCGAGCGAGGTTTGTTGCTGTTGCAGGAGACCCCCGGTGTCGAGGTGAAATCTACCCTACGTCCAGGGGCCAGTACCGGGACTAGCGATCTGCTGATCGATGTGCATCAAGGACGCAGAGTCTCCGGTTCCGTGGATCTGGACAACTACGGAAACCGCTTCGTTGGCCAATTCCGCGCAGGCAGCACTGTCAATTTCAACAATCCTCTGAATCTTGGAGATCGGCTGACATTGCGCGTGACAGGTAGCGATGAACAGCAGCTTTATGGTCGCCTGGCCTATCAACTTCCGGTGGGGCCCTGGGCCACCCAGTTGGGCTTCGCCTATTCAGACATGAGCTACAAGCTCGGCAAGGATTTCAAGGATATCCGGGCCCATGGCAGTGCCAGCATTGTCAGCATTTATGCTCTACAGCCTCTGATACGCTCGCGCAGCCTTAACGTATCGACGCAGTTCCAGTTTGAAGAAAAGCGCCTCAAGGATGATATAGATCTCTTTGGCGAACGAAGAAGCAAGCGCACCCAGGCCATTACTGCCACGCTTCATGGCAGTCAGCGTGATGATTGGCTAGGAAGTGGCCAAAGCAGTTTCTCGATAGCCTGGACCCATGGACAGTTGGACCTAGATGGTCATCCTGCCCAGCAATTCGATGCGGTAACGGCCAACACTCAAGGTCGATTCGACAAGTTCAATCCGAGCATTGCTCGTTCACAGTATCTGGGCGAACGCTTCAACCTGTATACCCAGCTACAGGGACAGTGGTCCAACCGCAATCTTGATGGAGCAGAAAAGCTGTGTCTCGGTGGCGCCTACGGTGTCCGCGCCTATCCTCAGGGCGAAGCCTGTGGTGATCAGGGGTTGCTGGCCAATGTGGAGCTTCGCTACGCCCTCACTGATGCTTGGCAAGTGTCGACCTTTGTTGACCATGGTGACGTGCGTGTAAACAAGCGTCCGTGGACATGGGGCAACAATTTTCGCCGCCTTTCAGGTGCCGGGATCGGGGTAAGTTGGGCTGTCACTGACTGGCAGCTGAACGCAGTTGCAGCCTGGAAAATTGGGCATGAGAAGGCGCAGAGCGATGTAGAAAGAAGTCCCCAGATTTGGGTGCAGCTCGTGCGCTATTTCTAGTTGCGCTACATTTCCGGAGCAGGAGCATCCTTGCTGCTGTGTGGCTTCATAGCGAAGTTGCCCTAGGCCGATAAATACCGAGAAAGTACTCGCTCTTGCCTTATTCTGCGCACAATATTCAGCTAACAACTCTGTAACCGCTCCGGTTCCCGCTCAGTTGCTTGACGCGTCACCTGAAAATACTGATAATCCGCAACCTGTTGTTGCAGTCGGAAGTGCCAAGAAAATTATCAGTCCAGCAAGTTTTTTCGTGCAGGACTTGGCCTATTTTCTGGCAGTGTGATTGAAATTTCCGAAAAAACTGTACAAAAAAGAAAAAGGTGGCTAGAATGCGCACCTCTTTGGGTTGTTAGCTCAGTTGGTAGAGCAGCGGACTCTTAATCCGTAGGTCGAGTGTTCGAGCCACTCACAACCCACCAGATTCAGGTAAAACGGCCTCCGCTAGGGGGCCGTTTTATTTTGCAGGGCTGCCGTTTTCTCGCTGGCGGTCCGAATGTGTGGCCCATGTAGCTCAGTGGCAGAGCACTCCCTTGGTAAGGGAGAGGTCGGCAGTTCAATCCTGCCCATGGGCACCATCCTTTCCGGTGGCGCCAAGCCGTCCGCAGCGCGCCCCGTCCGGGGCTATTTTTTTGTCTTGAGCCGGTGCAGGTTTTCTCTCCAGGGGAAGTCATGAAGATGATTGCGCGGAGTTGCTCTGTCCTGTTGTGCCTGTTCGCCTTTCTGGCGGCGCCGGCCTTTGCCAATGAAGGCGGCGGCGGGGCGGCGGCGGAGCCCCTGCGTTTCGTCGTCAATCTGGCCGGCAGCGGACGCATCCTGCAGGTGGACATGGTGTTCGAAGTGGCCCACGCCGGGGTGGATGGGACTCTCAAGGCCATCCGCCCCAAGGTGCAGCACAAGCTCATCATCCTGCTCTCCTCCGAGCAGCCGGAACAGCTGCTGACCCTGGAGGGCAAGAAGGCCCTGGCGGAAAGCATCCGCGACGTCCTCAACAAACTCCTCGACGAGACGCCCAAGAGCGGCGTCAAAGAAGTGTTGTTCACCAACTTCATCATCCAATAGGCGAGTCTGCCTTCCTGGTCGCCAGGGCCGCTACAGGCGGTGCCGGGCGGCAAGAAAAAAGCCCCGGGGCCTTGCGGCCGGCGGGGCTTTTCTTTTTGGCCGGGGCTAGCCCGGCCGTTGCGACTCAGCGCTGCTTCTTGGCATCCACCACGGCCAGGGCCGTCATGTTCACCAGGCGGCGCACGGTGGCGGTGGCGGTCAGCACGTGCACCGGCTTGGCCACTCCCATGAGGATGGGGCCGATGGTGACGCCTTCGCCGCCGGTCATCTTCAGCAGGTTGTAGGAGATGTTGGCGGCGTCCAGGTTGGGCATCACCAGCACGTTGGCCTCGCCCTTGAGGGGGGATTCCGGATCGGACTGCAGGCGGATTTCCTCGGACAGGGCGGAGTCGCCGTGCATTTCTCCGTCGATCTCCAGGTCCGGGGCCTTGGCCCGGGCGATGTCGGCGGCTTCGGACATCTTGCGGGCAGAGGCGGACTGGGAGGAGCCGAAGTTGGAGTGGGAGAGCAGGGCCACCTTGGGGGTGATGCCGAAGCTGCGCACGGTCTCGGCGGCCATCACGGCGATGTCGGCCAGCTGCTGGGCGTCCGGGTTCTCATTGACGTGGGTGTCGCAGAGGAACAGGGCCCGGTTGGGCAGCAGCAGGTGGTTCATGGCGGCCAGGGTGTTGTGGCCGGCAGCCTTGCCGATCACCTCTTCCACCTGGCGCAGGTGGTGGGCGAAGCGGCCGCTCATGCCGCAGATCAGGGCGTCGGCGTAGCCGAGCTTGACCAGCATGGCGCCGATGATGGTGTTGTCGGAGCGCAGGCGCATCTTGGCGATGTCGATGGTGACGCCGCGACGCTTCATCAGCTGGTGGTAGGCGCTCCAGCATTCCTTGTAGCGCTCGTCGTAGTTGGGGTTCACCACTTCGAAGTGCTCGCCGGCCTTGAGCTTGGAGCCGATCTTCTGCAGCCGGGCTTCAATCACTTCCGGGCGGCCCACCAGGATGGGCTTGGCCAGGCGCTCTTCCAGGATCACCTGGATGGCGCGCAGGACGCGCTCGTCCTCGCCTTCGGCGTAGATGACGCGGCTGGCTTCGCCCTGCTTGGCGGCGGAGAAGACGGCGCGCATGCCGACGCCGGTGTGGGTGTTGAATTCCTTCAGCTTGTCCCGGTAGGCGTCCATGTCCACGATGGGGCGGGTGGCGACGCCGGATTCCATGGCGGCCCGGGCCACGGCCGGGGCGATGATGGAGATGAGGCGGGGATCGAAGGGCTTGGGAATCAGGTACTCGGGGCCGAAGGTCAGCTGCTGGCCCTGGTAGGCCATGGCCACTTCGTCGCTGACTTCTTCCTGGGCCAGGGCGGCGATGGCCTTGACGCAGGCCAGCTTCATTTCCTCGGTGATGCGCTTGGCGCCCACATCCAGGGCGCCGCGGAAGATGAAGGGGAAGCAGAGGACGTTATTGACCTGGTTGGCGTAGTCGGAGCGGCCGGTGGCGATGATGGCGTCGGGACGGACTTCTTTGGCCAGTTCCGGCATGATTTCCGGGGTCGGGTTGGCCAGGGCGAAGATCAGCGGGTCCTTGGCCATCTGCTTGACCATCTCGGCCTTCAGCACGCCGGCGGCGGAGAGGCCGAGGAAGATGTCGGCACCGACGATGGCGTCGGCCAGGGTGCGGGCGCTGGTTTCCTGGGCGTAGCGGGCCTTGGTGGCTTCCATCTTGGCATCGCGGCCGACGTAGATGACACCCTTGGAGTCGCAGACGGTGACGTTTTCGCGCTTGATGCCCAGCTCGCACCACAGGTTGAGGCAGGAGATGGCGGCAGCGCCGGCGCCGGAGCAGACCACTTTGACGCTGGCGATGTCCTTGCCGATGACCTTGAGGCCGTTGAGCATGGCGGCGGCGGAGATGATGGCGGTGCCGTGCTGGTCGTCGTGGAAGACGGGGATGGACATGCGTTCCTTCAGCTTCTCTTCAATGTAGAAGCATTCGGGGGCCTTGATGTCCTCCAGGTTCACACCACCCAGGGTGGGTTCCAGGGCGGCGATCATGTCGATCAGCTTGTCCGGGTCGTTTTCGGAGATTTCGATGTCGAAAACGTCGATGCCGGCGAATTTCTTGAACAGGCAGCCCTTGCCTTCCATCACCGGCTTGGCGGCGAGGGGGCCGATGTTGCCCAGGCCCAGCACGGCGGTGCCGTTGGTGACCACGCCCACCAGGTTGCCGCGGGAAGTCATTTCGTCCACGGCGTTGGGGTTGGCGACGATTTCCTCACAGGCGTAAGCCACGCCGGGGGAGTAGGCCAGGGCCAGGTCCCGCTGGTTGGTCAGACCCTTGGTGGGGCGAACGGCGATCTTGCCGGGGGTCGGCAGGCGGTGATATTCGAGCGCTGCTTCGCGCAGATCCTTTTCCATGACTTAACTCCTGGGGAGCCGCGCGGGCTCCCGGGCTTGCTGTGAAAAATAAAAGAGCGGAAGTATGCGGGTTTTTCCCAATGGACGCAAAGAGCGGTTATCCACAACTGCTTGTTGCGGCACAGCATTTTTGCCTCGGGAGGCGGGCGGGAAAAGCGCGAAAAATCGCTGCCGGGAATGTCGCCGCAACCCCGTCAGCGCTACCAGGGCTGGCCGGGCAGGGCGGCGCGCCACTTGTCCCAGTCGATGGCGGCGGCGGTGGCGTCGGCCAGGCGGTTGAGGTCCGCCTCGCGCCGGGCCACCGGGTCCACCGTCTGCGCCGGGGCGAAGCCCATGTCGGCGCCGGCCCAGGCCAGCAGGGCGGCGAGGGCCTCGGGCTGGTCGAAGAGGCCGTGGCAGTAGGTGGCGAGGATCTGCCCGTCCGCCGACAGGGCGCCGTCGGGGCGGCCGTCGGCGAAGATGGCGGCGGGCCGCTCCAGGGCCGGGCCGTGGCTGACGCCCATATGGATTTCGTAGCCGGCCAGGGCCGCGTCCCCGGGCAGGCACAGCCGGCCGCTCACGTTGCGCAGCTGCTTTTCCGCCGCCAGGGAGGTTTCCAGGTCCAGCAGGCCGAGGCCGTCGGCGGAGCCGGGGGCGCCTTCCAGGCCGAGGGGGTCGTGCAGGCGGCGGCCCAGCATCTGCAGGCCGCCGCAGATGCCGATGACCTTGCCGCCGTAGCGCAGGTGGCGGCGCAGGGCAGTGTCCCAGCCATGCTGGCGCAGCCAGGCCAGGTCGGCCTGGACGCTCTTGGAGCCGGGCAGGACGATCAGGTCCACGTCCTGGGGCGGCGCCTCGTTGGGGCCGATGAAGCGGAAATCCACTTCCGGATGCAGGCGCAGCGGGTCCAGGTCGTTGTGGTTGGAGGTGCGCGGATAAACAGGCGCCACGGCCCTGAGACGGCGGCCCTGGCTGGGGCCCGCATCCAGGCTGGTGCGCGCCACGGCATCCTCCGCGTCCAGGTACAGGCCGTGCAGGTAGGGCAGGACCCCCAGAACTGGTTTGCCGGTGCGGGCCTCCAGCCAGTCCAGTCCCGGTTGCAGCAGGCTGATGTCGCCGCGGAAACGGTTGATGAGGAAGCCCACGGTGCGCTGCTGTTCGCTCTCCGAGAGCAGCGCCAGGGTGCCCACCAGATGGGCGAAGACGCCGCCCCGGTCGATGTCGGCCACCAGCACCACCGGGCAATCCACCGCCTCGGCGAAGCCCATGTTGGCGATGTCCCGGTCCCGCAGGTTGATCTCCGCCGGGCTGCCGGCTCCTTCCACCAGCACCGCCTCGTATTGCTGGCACAGGCGGCCGTAGGATTGCAGCACCGCCGCCATGGCCCGGGGCTTGTACTCGTGGTAGTCCCGGGCGTTGAGGTCGGCCACCGCCTGGCCGTGGATGATGACCTGGGCGCCGGTGTCGGTGTTGGGTTTCAGCAGCACCGGATTGAAGTCGGTATGGGGCTCCAGGCCGGCCGCCAGGGCCTGCAGGGCCTGGGCCCGGCCGATCTCGCCGCCGTCCACGGTGACGGCGGAATTCAAGGCCATGTTCTGGGACTTGAAGGGCGCCACGCGCACGCCGCGCCGGTGCAGCAGACGGCACAGGGCCGCCACCACGGTGCTCTTTCCCGCGTCCGAGGTGCAACCCTGGACCATGAGGGTGGGCTTATTCATTTAAAATCCGCTCTTTCGTGCCAGGACGCTGCAAAAGCGCCGGCACTGTTGCCCGGTCGGCCGGCCGCTCTGTGCGGCCCCCGCCCGGGGTCTGATTGAAACCACGGATTATCCCATGCCCAGCTGGCTTGCCCTGCCCTTAGCCGCCCTTCTCGGCGTCGGTCTCGACCGGCTGCTGGGGGAGCCCCGTCGCGGCCATCCCCTGGTGGCCTTCGGCGCCCTGGCCAACCTGCTGGAAAAAGCCCTGCGGCCGCCGCCCGCCGTTGCCTCCCGCTCCGCCCTGCGCGTTTTCGGCCTGCTCGCCTGGAGCTTCGCCGTGCTGCCGCCGGTGCTGCTCGCCGCCTGGGCCAGCGCCACGCCCTGGCTGGGCATCCTGGCCGACGCCGGCCTGCTCTACTTCGCCCTCGGCGCCCGCAGCCTGAAGGAACACGCCGACGCCGTGGCCGTGCCCCTGGCCGGCGGCGACCTGGCCACGGCGCGCCAGAAGGTGGGCTACATGGTCAGCCGCGACACCACCGCCCTGGACGAATCCGGGGTGGCCAAGGCCTGCGTCGAATCGGTATTGGAGAACGGCAACGACGCCGTCTTCGGCACCCTCTTCTGGTTCGCCCTGCTGGGCGGCCCCGGCGCATTGTTGTTCCGCCTGGCCAACACCCTGGATGCCATGTGGGGCTACAAGAACGAGCGCTTCCTGCACTTCGGCTGGGCCGCCGCCCGCCTCGACGACCTGCTCAACTGGCCCGCCGCCCGCCTCACCGCCCTGACCTACGCCTGGCTCGGCAACACCCGCCAGGCCCTGGCCTGCTGGAAAGCCCAGGCCCCCACCTGGGAGAGCCCCAACGCCGGCCCGGTGATGGCTGCCGGCGCCGGTTCCCTCGGCATCCTCCTGGGCGGCGCCGCCATCTACCACGGCCGGGAGGAACAGCGCCCGTCTTTGGGCGAAGGCCGTCCTGCCGCCGCCTTCGACATCGACCGGGCCAGCCATCTGGTGCAACGCGGCCTGGTCCTGTGGCTGGCAGCCATCGTCGCCCTGCTGCCCCTCATCGCCCTGGTGCAGTTCCTTCTCGGAAAGGTCTTCCATGCTTGAACACGGCGGTCGCCTGCGCCAGGCAGCCCGGCAGTGGGGCATTCCCCTGGCGGACTGGCTCGATCTGTCCACCGGCATCAACCCCTGGGCCTATCCCATTCCCGGTATTCCCATCAATGCCTGGCAGCGCCTGCCGGAAGAGGAGGACGGCCTGGAGGCGGCCGCCCGCAATTACTACGGGGCCAAGCACGTGCTGGCCCTGGCCGGCTCCCAGGCCGCCATCCAGACCCTGCCCAAGCTGCTGCCGCCGGGCCGGGCGGCGGTGCTGGCTCCGTCCTACGCCGAACACGCGGCCGCCTGGGTCAAGGCCGAATGGGCCGTCACCCCCTTCGCCCCGCCCCGGCTGGAAGAGGTGGCCAAGGAGCACAACGTGGTGGTGGTGGTGAACCCCAACAATCCCACCGGCGAGCGCATCACCGCCCGCCGCCTGCGCGCCGCCGCCCGGGCCCTGGCCAAGCGGGGCGGCCTGCTGGTGGTGGATGAGGCCTTTGCCGACGCCGATCCCCGGGATTCCCTGGCCGACCTGGCCGGCACCAAGGCGGCGCCCAACATCATCGTGCTGCGTTCCCTGGGCAAGTTCTTCGGCCTGGCCGGGGCCCGGGTCGGCTTTGCCATCGGCCGGCCCGAACTGCTGGAGGCCCTGGCCGACACCCTGGGCCCCTGGCCGGTGGCCGGCCCGGCCCGCTGGGTGGCCCGCTGCGCCCTGGAAGACCGGGCCTGGCAGGCCGACATGCGCCAGGAGCTGCAGGTGGCCGCCGAGCGCCTGGAAACCCTGCTGCAGGAAAGCCTGGGGGCCAGCACCGGCACCGGCCTCTTCCGCTGGCTGCCCCATCCCCGGGCCGACTGGGTGTACGACGAGCTGGCCCGCCGCGGCATCCTGGTACGCCTGTTCCTGGAAGTGGACGGCTCCTCCAGCCTGCGTTTCGGCCTGCCCGGCAGCGACGACGAATGGCGCCGCCTGGAAGGCGCCCTCAACGAACTGAGGAAGGATCTATGAAAGCCGTTCTGCTGCTGTCCCTGGCCCTCTGCGGCGGCGCCGCCCAGGCCGCCGACATCGTGCTCAAGGACGACACGGGGGCGACCCTGCGGCTGCCGGCCCCGGCCCGGCGCATCGTCAGCCTGGCGCCCCATGTCACGGAAAACCTCTTCGCCGCCGGCGCCGGCGGGCAGGTGGTGGGCACCGTGGACTACAGCGACTATCCGGAGGCGGCGAAGAAGATCGCCCGGGTCGGCGGCTACTCCCGTCTGGACCTGGAGGCGGTGGCGGCCCTGCGCCCCGACCTCATCATCGCCTGGGAAAGCGGCAACGCCCCCGGCCACGTGGCCAAGCTGCGCAGCCTGGGCATCCCCGTTTTTATCTCCCAGCCCAACCGCATCGAGGACGTGGCCGAACAGCTGGAGAAGTTCGGCCAGCTGGCCGGCACCAGTGCCGTCGCCAACGGCGACGCCGCCCGCTTCCGCGCGCGGCTGGCGGAAATCCGCAAGCAGTATTCCGGGCAGCCCAGGGTGCCCACCTTCTACCAGATATGGAAACAGCCCCTGATGTCCGTCGGCCGCCAGCAGATCATTTCCGACGTCATCAGCCTGTGCGGCGGCAGCAACGTCTTCGGCCAGGTGGAGCAGATGGCGCCCAAGGTGAGCGAGGAAGCGGTGCTGGCCGCCAATCCGGAAGCCATCATCGCCAGCGGCATGGGCGATTCCCGGCCCGAGTGGCTGGACGACTGGAAGCGCTGGAAGCAGATCACCGCCGTGGCCCGGGACAACCTCTTCTTCGTCCCGCCCGAGCTGATCCAGCGCCACACGCCGCGCATCCTGGAAGGGGCGGCCCGCCTCTGCGAACACCTGGAGACGGCCCGCCACCGCCGTCCGGCCCGGTAGGACGCCGCCATGCGCATGCTCCTGCTGCTGTGCTCGCTGTTCCTGGCCTGGGGCGCCCGGGCCGAGGCGGAAATGGATTCCGAGACGGACTTCCATTTCCGCGCCTTCGGCATCGAGCCGGCAGACCGGGTGGAGTGGGGCGAAGGCCATCTCACCGCCGGCGTGGACCGGGAGCTGCGGCCCGAGCGGGGCACCCGGCGGCGCACGGTGACGCCCCTGGAAGCCACCTTCGGCCTGGGCGCCGGCTTCAGCGCCGTGGTCGGCCTGGAGGGCAGTTCCCGCACCCTCTTCGACGACGGCAGCGGTTCCCGCGCCGCCTCCCGGGAGGTGCTGCTCAAATACGCCCTGCCGGCCTGGAACGGGCTCCACGTGGCCGCCTTTGCCGGCGCCAACCGCCTGCAGGACCAGGAGCACCACAGCCACACCCGGGGCTTCAGCCTCAACCTGGACACGGACCTGGGCACCTTCGGCAGCGGCTATTCCCAGGACCGGCGGCGTCCCGGCGAGCCCCACCAGGGGCGCGAGTGGGGCGTGAACTGGTTCCGCCTGTGGGATGCCGGCCCCCTGCACGGCTGGGGCCTGGCGGCGGAGGCGCGCTTCGTGCGCAGCCCCCTGGGGGAACGCATCGACCACTGGCTGCTGGGCGTCGCCCGGGTGGTGGGCAAGGGCCTGCTGGCGGACGTGGCCATCGGCGGCAGCGGCGGCGACACCGACGCGCGGCGGCTGACGGCGGGCATTTCCTGGTTCTACTGAGCCGTATGCCGCCGGGCTGGCTATGATGGAAGGGTTCTGCCCGCCGGAGCCCGCCATGAAAAAACAGTCCGTTCCCCTCGCAGAAGCCTACCGCCTGCTGGAACCCGGCCCGGTGCTGCTGCTCACCACCGCCGATCCCCGGGGCGGGCGGCCCAATGTGATGACCCTCTCCTGGCACATGATGATGGAGTTCGAGCCGCCCCTGGTGGGCGTCCTGGTCAGCGGCCGGGAGGACAGCTTCGCCTGGCTCGAGGCCAACGGCGAGTGCGTGCTCAACATTCCCACCGCCAACCTGGCGCCCCAGGTGGTGGCCTGCGGCAACAGTCACGGGCGCCGCCGCGACAAGTTCCGCCTCACCGGCCTGACGCCGAGTCCCGCCTCCCGGGTCGGCGCTCCCCTCATCGACGAGTGCTATGCCAGCCTGGAGTGCGTGGTGCACGACCGGGGCTGGGTGGCGCGCTACAACCTGTTCGTGCTCGAAGTGGTGGCCGCCTGGGCCGAACCGCGCAAGCGTCCCCGCACCCTGCACCACCGGGGCTGGGGCGAATTTGCCGTGGCCGGCTCGGTGCTGCGCCTGCCCTCGGCCATGAAGTGAGATGAAGATTTGACCCTGCGGCTTCACCCCGCCCGGGAACTAGGGTGTTGCCGGGTGGCAGGGCGGCGGCCGGCGCTGTACCCTATCGGCATGCAATCGTGTCCTAGGATCAGGGAGGGTCATGGAAGCTTTTGTCTGGGATGAGCGTTTCGTTACCGGCATCCCCAGCGTGGATGCCCAGCACCGGCATCTGGTGGACATCGTCAACCGGGTCGGCGACCTTTTGCTGGCCGAGGGCGAGGGCACCGACGAGGCCCTGCAGCAGATTTTCAAGCAGCTGGCCGACTACGCCCACCTGCATTTCGCCGACGAAGAGCGGCTGATGACGGAGCTGGGCCTGGACATCCGCCACCAGGACCTCCACGTGCAGCACCACCGCCAGTTCGTCGAGCAGCTGCTGTCCATGTGGCAGGCCCGTTCCTCCCTCAGCCAGCCGGCGGAGACGGTGCACGGCTTTCTCGCCGCCTGGCTGACGGTGCACATCCTGGGCGAGGACCAGGTCATGGCGCGCCAGATGTCCCGGGTCCAGGCCGGCCAGTCCGCCGCCGAGGCCTTCGCCGCCGAGAGCGGCGAAGTGGCCGACAGCACCAGCGCCCTGCTCGACGCCCTGGGCCGCCTCTACCACCTGGTGTCCCAGCAGAACCGGGACCTGGCGGCCATGAACCAGCAACTGGAGGCCAAAGTGGAGGAGCGCACCCGGGAGCTGTCGGCGGCCAACGTCCGCCTGGCGGCGGAGCAGGCCGAACTGGCGCGGCTGCTGCAGAAGGTGGAAAGCACCCAGCAGCAATTGCTGCAGTCGGAAAAGATGGCGGCCATCGGCCAGCTGGCGGCCGGGGTGGCCCACGAGATCAACAATCCGGTGGGCTTCGTCCATTCCAACCTGGGCAGCCTGAAGCAGGACATCGCCCTGCTGTTCAAGGTCATCGACACCTACGAGCAGCACCTGCCGGACAGCGGCCCGGCCTTCGCCGCCCTGCAGCAGGTGCGGGAGGAGGCGGACCTGGCCTACCTGAAGAGCGACCTGCCGGCCCTGCTGGCCGAGTCCGACGAGGGCCTGGCCCGGGTCACCAAGATCGTCAAGGACCTCAAGGATTTCTCCCACGTGGACGAGGCCGAGCTGCAGACGGCGGACCTCAACAAGGGCATGGAAAGCACCCTCAACGTGGTGTGGAACGAGCTCAAGTACAAGGCCGAGGTGGTGCGGGAGTACGGCGACATTCCCCTGGTGCAGTGCATGCCGGCCCAGATCAACCAGGTGTTCATGAACCTGCTGGTGAACGCGGCCCACGCCATCCCTGAGCACGGCACCATCACCGTGCGCTCGGGCAGGGAAGAAAACGGGGTGTGGATGGAGGTGCAGGACACCGGCAAGGGCATGACGCCGGAAGTGCAGAAGCGCATTTTCGAGCCCTTCTTCACCACCAAGCCGGTGGGCAAGGGCACGGGCCTGGGCCTTTCCCTCTCCTACGACATCGTGGTCAAGAAGCACGGCGGCCGCATTGAAGTGCGCAGCGCCCCGGGCCAGGGTTCCACCTTCCGCGTCACCCTGCCCCTGGAGCCGGCCGCCGCAGGGGCCGCCTAGGCCTCAGGGTTCAGCCGCCGCGGTGGTTGGCGGCGTCCTGCTCCTCTTCCTGCACCATGAGGCGACGCAGGACGAAGGGAAAGAAGCCGGAAATGATGAGGGAGACGGCCGTCACCAGGGCGGCGATGCCGGCGCCGCTGTCGGCCAGGATGGGATGCAGGAGGGCGCCGAATCCGGCCAGGCTGGCCACGGCGGGCACCAGGCAGAGCAGGCCGAGAAACTCCATGACGATGAAGCTGAGAGGCAGATTTTTCATGGGGGCAATGATGCCAGAGAGCACCGTACGGGGCCAATCCCGTATAGCATTCACGACCATTACAAATAGATCCAAACAGGGGGATTTTGCTCATGCTGTTCAGAACCTGGGCCTTTGTCATTGCGCTGGTCTTCGTCCTCGGTGCCTACGACACCATCTTTCCGTCGGCGCCGCCCCAGTGGATGGAGGCGGATTTCGAGACGGTGCACCGTAGCGGCGAGTTACCCTCCTCCCGCCTGACCCTGAAGGGTGGCGACATCGGTAGCGACCTGCTGTACACCGAGCGTTTCCACCGCATCAATTCCCTCAGCTTCATCCTCGTGCCCGAAGACACGCCGGCGGACAGCAAGCCCGAGGCCCGCATCCTCTACAAGGTGCCCACGCCCAAGGACACGGACGAAAACAATCTGACCCAGGTGGCCGTGACCCTGGTGCCGGAGAGCTTTTCCGGCTGCATCTCCGAAACCAGCGATCCGGAGAAGGTGAAGTTCCTGGTGGACAGCGGCTACCAGGTCAAGCTGCCCTTGCTGGAAATGACTCCTTGCAGCCGCGAGGCGGCACCGGCCTCGCCCCTCAATTCCTACTGGGGCCTGCTGGGGCTGCCGGTGGTGCTGTACGGCCTGTGGCAGTTCTTGCGCCTGTTCCGCCTGTGTTACCGGGAGCGCCGGGAAGCGGCCGCGGAGGTGGATGACCGTCTCATGCCGGAGGACCTGTCGCTTGGGGAAACGGTGCGCACGGCCAAGGCCGGTTTCAATCGCTGGAAGCTGCTGCGGGAGTCCTGCCTTGATGCAGCCTGCCATTACGTGCCCCGTCTGGCCCTGTACCGTCTCAAGGACGCCTTGCCCCGGGATGTGGGCCGGGTCTCCCTGGGGGCCTGGCGCCAGCTGCGCGATGCCCGGCGGGAAGGGCGCCTGGGGGAAACCCTGCGGGAGATGGGGCGCAATCCCCTGATCGTGGTGAGCAACGTCAGCGCCCTGGTGCTGTTGCTGTCCACCCTCATCCTGAGCGGCCGGCAGCTGGAGGCGGTGGCCGCCATGGTCGGTGCCGGGATCTTCTTCGGCCTCTGGTTCGTGTATGCCCGTTATCTGGGCATGAGCCGGCGCAAGGCCCTGTCGGCCACTTTCGTCTATTGCCTGGCGGCCATGCTCTGGCTCTCCGGCATGCCCCAGCTTCTGCTGGAGGAAGGCGTGCTGATCAAGCTGCCCTTCCTCAGCGACAGCATGACCGTCATCCACCCGGACCTCTTGTCCCTCCCCTGGGTGGTGCTGTTCGCCCCCCTCAGCTATGTGGTGCTGGTCTATCTCGGCCGGGGCGTGATCCGCTATTTCAGCGGCGGCCTGGAGTTCGACTACTCGGGCAAGAAGGTGGTGCTCTCCGACGAGGACAGCTGAGCCCTAGAGAAAGAGCCGGGCCACCGCCTCCGGGTTGGCGGGGAAGTAGAAGTGCACGTAGGAGGCGGTGAGGCGGCCGACCCGGTAGATGGGCTCCCCCGGCGTGTTGCCGGTGAGCTTGAGCGCCCGTACCAGGGGTTCCAGGGGCGTGTTGCTGGTGGAGTAGTGGAAGCTGTGGCCGGGCAGGCGGCCTTCCGGCAGTTCGGCGGCCATCAGGCCCAGGGCGGCCAGCTTCTTCTGCATGCGGCTCTCGCCGGGCAGCAGGCCGAAGCCGGCCGTGCTTTCCCCCGTCACCGAGACCAGGGTTTCGAACAGGCTCATCATGCCGCCGCATTCGGCCAGCAGGGGCTTGCCGGCGGCCGCGTGGGCCTGCAGGGCGGCAGCCATGGAGCGGTTGGCGGCGATGGCGGCACCGTGCAGTTCCGGGTAGCCGCCGGGCAGCCACACAGCGTCGCAGGGGGGCAGGGCGGCGTCGGCCAGGGGCGAGAAATGGACGAGGCGGGCCCCCAGGTTTGTCAGGCATTCCAGGTTGGCCGGATAGGCGAAGCAGAAGGCGGCGTCCCGGGCCACTGCCACGGCCTTGCCCGCCAGCAGGGGGGGCAGGGC